>NZ_JAUOEV010000013.1:0-149230 GCF_031932135.1 Shewanella vaxholmensis | reverse complement strand
ATGGTAGCTCGTCGGGCTCATAACCCGAAGGTCGTCGGTTCAAATCCGGCTCCCGCAACCACTTCTCTTTATGAAAGAGAAGATAACCAGCTTATTAAGCTGGTTTTTTTATACCTGAAATTCGTAAAACTTTCTGTAAATCATCACCAGTGCACCACTGGTAACTCTTCGGGCTCAACTCTTTATAAACAACAGGCGAAGGTCGTCGGTTCAAATCCGGCTCCCGCAACCACTTCTCTTTATTAAAGAGAAAATGACCAGCACAAGCTGGTTTTTTTGTATCTAAAATTCGTAAAAGCTTCCGTAAATAATCACTCGTGCACCCGGTAACTCGTCGGGCTCAACTCTCTATGAACAACGGGCGAAGGTCGTCGGTTCAAATCCCGCTCTGTAAACAACTCTCTTTATAAAATAAAAATAATCAATAATCTAACCAATGCAGTTCACTTGAGGTGAACTGCATTAGTTAATTGAAACTGTTTATATTAATAGATACCGCAGACAAATCTACTTATTACGAAGCTAGCTTAGCACTTCTGCAAAATCACACTGCCGATGGAATATCCCGCGCCAAAAGAACTTAATAAGCCTAAATCACCCGCTTTAAAGTCGCTGGAATACTTGTGAAATGCAATAACAGAGCCCGCGGATGCGGTATTGGCGTACTCGTCTAACACGACGGGCGCTTGTTCCGCTGACACATCATCCCCAAGCAGCTTTCTCACCACGAACTGATTCATGTTGATGTTCGCTTGATGCAACCACAAACGTTTGAAGGACTGTGGCGTTAACGCTTGTTCGGCCAGATGTTCATCCAAATGTTGATAAATCATCGGCAACAGCTCTTTAAATACCTTGCGCCCTTGTTGGTGGAATAGCTTATCGGCTTGATGGGCCGCACTCGGATCGCAGCGGTTCAAGAAACCGAAATTACTGCGAATATTGTTCGAGTAATCGGTAAAACAGCGGCTTGAGATGATCTTAAACACATGGTCAGACTGGGTTAAGCTTTGTTCTTCCAGTACCAGAGCCGTCGCCACATCACCGAAGATAAAATGGCTGTCACGGTCGCGATAATTCACCTGTGCCGAGCAAATCTCAGGGTTGATCACTAACACTCTTGAGGCAGAACCCGTAGCAATGGCATTAGCCGCGGCGACAATTGCAAACGTCGCCGATGAACACGCTACCTGCATGTCGTAACCATAACCCCGCGTACCTAGTGCACGTTGAATTTCAATCGCCATAGCAGGATACGCACGCTGAGTATAAGCGCAGGCAACAATCACTAAGTCAATTTGCTCAGCCTTGAGATTGGCATTCTTTAGTGCCATCAAGGCAGCTTCAAGGCCAATCTCAGCCTGCATAGATAATTCGTCACTGCTGCGCTCAGGAATCAACGGCATCATGACTTCGGGATCCAGAATGCCCTCTTTCACCATCACATATCTGTGCTTGATGCCTGAGGCTTTTTCAATAAACTCGCTCGATGAATAGGACAAAGCCGCAACATGGCCTTGCTCAATTAAGCCTGCATTTTCAAGATTAAAAATATCCACATAAGCATTGAAGCTCTCAACTAAGGCTTCATTGGAAATACTGTGGGGCGGCGTAAATAGGCCACTCCCCGAAATGACGACCTGTTTCATAAATGCTCCAAACGGGTACTGGTTGTAAGGTGAGCAGAGGATGCATCATCACTCGTAAGCACAGGCGCTAACTCATTTTGCCCCTGCGCTTGTTGCTCTAATCGTTGCTTTTTATGCATTTGCACTAAGTCTATCACGACTGTTGAAGATATTTTATCTTGGATCCCCTGCCGATTGGCATCCCAAAATATTTGCATAAAACCAAGTAAGCCTGTGGTAAAGCCTGCGGCATAGCCACCATAACGGCCAAACGCGGCCCATAAACTGATGTTGGCACCATCGAGCTGGATCACCCGAATGCCCAGCATCTTCTTACCTAAGGTTTGACCATCAAATCGTGCAGTAAAGACGGTAAAGTAAAACGCTGCCCAACCAAAACCCAGCCCCATATCACTCAGAAAGCCTTTCACCCAAGCAACAACACTATGGCTTGTAGCTTCATCAACGGTTCTGAGGCGAGAATATTGCGAAGAGCTCACATTTACTGCATCAGCCACCGCGCTTTGCGGCTGTACATCCGGCGAAATAGCTTGAATAGGCTGAAGTGGCTCAGGTGGCGAATCTGTTGTCGCCAACTCAACAGGAAGCGTAATAACAGGCCATAGGCTGCCATTAAGCACCTCCGCCTGTAACTTTTCACTGTCTATGGCAGGCAAACTACTGTTGGCTATGGTTTCTAGCACTATTTCACGTTGATCATTTTCTGTCATCCCCTTTGATCCTGAAGCATTTTTTATCGCTTCATGTAGGGACTGAACTTGAGTTTTACCACAAGCATAATTATTGCACTGGCTCAACGACATCAATGCTGGTAGTGACGTAATGATTTGTTCACCTAATGCCAATTGTTGCTCTACTCCCTCACTGCTTTTAACGTCTGTTCCATTAAAATCAAACAGATTATTGGCGGTTGTCAGCAACATAAAAACCAACATCAAGGCATAAAGTCCCCACTTGAGTAAACGACCAAACTTACGACTGCGCTTTTCAACCCAGATAATACTAACCACCAGCAAGACAAACATCCAATCCATCTGCTCAGCTAACACAGTGATCAGCAAACCATCAATCAGTATGGCTAACATCCGCTTCAACGGTGTCGCCAATGGGGTATATAACACGGCTGCTGCAATGGTAAATGCCTTTGGTGTTACCATCGTTTTTGGATCTTTACCCAGATCCATTTGTTGCTGCTTCATCTTTGCGCTTGTCCGATACGAGTGATAGGCTAGTTTTACGATTGAGACATCAAGAAGTTATCCCTGTTAATGCCACAATCTTTTTTATGTTAGCAAGAGGTTAACACAGTTAAACTGGCTGCCAATCAGGGTTTGCAAATAACAGCACACCCTTTAATAACCAAATCGAATAAAGAAGAACAAACAATCACTTCTAAAAGCGCCACAGCAGATTATGATTCAGTAGTGCCAACATAGGAGCAAGCAATCCATGAGCAAAATTTTCGAAGATAATTCATATACTATTGGTAATACACCACTAGTACGTTTAAACCGTGTTAGCCAAGGTAAAGTGCTGGCCAAAGTCGAAGCCCGTAACCCAAGTTTCAGTGTTAAATGCCGTATCGGTGCCAATATGATTTGGGATGCCGAGAAGAAAGGTCTATTAACAAAAAATCACGAGCTGATTGAGCCGACATCAGGCAACACAGGTATTGCATTAGCGTATGTTGCCGCGGCCCGTGGCTATAAACTGACTCTGACCATGCCAAATACCATGAGTTTAGAGCGTCGTAAGCTACTCAAAGCCCTAGGCGCAACTCTCGTGCTGACTGAAGGCGCGAAAGGCATGAAAGGTGCGATTGATAAAGCGGAAGAAATTCGCCAATCGGCTCCTGAAAAATACATTTTATTGCAGCAGTTTAATAACCCTGCTAACCCAGAAATCCATGAAAAAACCACAGGTCCAGAAATCTGGAATGATACCGATGGTGAAGTGGATGTGTTTGTTGCCGGTGTAGGTACTGGCGGTACGATTACTGGTGTAAGCCGTTACTTGAAAAAAGTGGCTGGTAAAACCATCACCTCAGTGGCGGTTGAGCCAGCAGATTCTCCTGTTATAGCTCAAACCTTAGCTGGCTTACCTGTGCAACCAGGGCCGCATAAAATCCAAGGTATTGGTGCAGGCTTTATCCCAGGTAACTTAGATTTAGAATTGATTGACCGTGTTGAAGCTGTTACTAACGATGAAGCCATCGACATGGCCCGCCGCTTAATGCAAGAAGAAGGCATTTTAGTGGGTATTTCATCGGGTGCCGCCGTTGTCGCCGCCAACCGCATCGCTGAGTTGCCAGAGTTTGCAGGCAAAACCATTGTGGTGATTTTGCCATCGGCTGCCGAGCGTTATCTATCTTCAGTCTTGTTCCAAGGCCAATTCGGCGACGAAGAAAACGTTCAATAAACGACGTTTTATCGTCCTTAAAATACCCAGCTTTGGCTGGGTATTTTTATTTATGGCATTCCATTATTTAGATCTCGATTACAGAGCATAAACAAGTTACAGCTCAAGTTTGGATACAGCTCATAGTTCTTCGTATATCAACTGGCTTTCACGGCTAACTTGGTTATAAAGAACGGACCCGCTCGCCAATTCATTCCTTTTTATGTCTTTTTACCGAACATCAAGTAATATCAGCGCCTTCAATGCAAAGTTTGAAGCTCAAAAAATTGCCTTTGGCCCCATCAGCTTTCAAGTCGCCCACTGCCTACTCAAATTCGATGTGCTAGCGCAAATAGATAAAGCGGCCGAGCATGGGATCACTGCAGCCGAGTTAAGCCAATCGACACCACTGAGCGAGTACGCCCTTGGGGTATTGCTGGATATGGGACTTAGCATGGGGCTCGTTTGGCAAAATGAAAATGGCTATGTGCTCGATAAAACGGGGCACTTTTTACTCCATGACGACATGGCCGCCATCAACCTTAACTTTGTGCAGGATGTTTGCTATCAAGGCCTTTTTAACCTTGATACCGCGCTACTCGAAGGCAAGGCCGCAGGACTTAAGGTGTTCGGTGACTGGAATACCATCTACCCTGCCTTAAAAGATCTACCACCCAAAGCGAAACAGAGCTGGTTTGCCTTCGATCATTACTATTCGGATCATGCCTTTCCACAGCTTCTGCCATTAGTGTTTGCCCATAAGCCAAGCCATTTAGTGGATATAGGCGGCAATACGGGAAAATGGGCACTGAGCTGCTGTGATTATGACGCAAACGTTGAAGTCACGATTATGGATTTCCCGGGGCAACTAGAGGTAGCCACACAAAATGCACTCGCACGAGGTTTTGCAGCGCGCGTGCATACCTTTGCCACCGATCTGCTGGACGACTCCCTACCCTTTGTCGAAGGCGCCGATACTTACTGGATGAGTCAATTTTTGGATTGCTTTTCAAAAAGCCAAATCCTGAGCATTTTACAACGCACGGCAAAGGCAATGACCTCAAGCAGCCAACTCTTTATCGTCGAAACCTTTTGGGATAGACAGCCATCGGCCGCCTCCGCCTATTGCGTAAATGCCACTAGCCTCTATTTCAGCGCCATGGCCAATGGCAATAGCCGCATGTATCACTCTAAGGATTTATTGGCCCTGCTTCACCAAGCGGGACTGTATGTGGATGAAGACACAGACAATCTTGGCCTAGGGCACACGCTACTGCGTTGTAAACTCAAACCTTAAGTTTAATAGCAACATCAAAGTAAACAAAACTTATGCAATGAATAAAATTAATCAAATTTATTTATCATTGATACCCGCAGTACACTAAATACATCAAAACAGCGCCCCAAAAAAGCGATGTTAAGCATTGTCAGTATTGAGAGGTATTCAAAATGACTTCAAAACGCAAACGCTGGACATCCCACGCAGCTAAACTTCCCAGCCCTATGGCTGGGTTTGCACTGGCAATTGCCAGCTTAGGTTGGACATGGGAGAACATGACACCTTCACTTAATGGCGCAGGACAACTCACAGGTGCCATCATAGCCTCTGTGTTGCTGCTACTGCTCATGGGTAAATTCATGCTTCATCCTAATATTTTAAAGGACGAGCTAAGCCACCCTGTGATTGGTAGTGTGATCCCCACCTTCGCCATGGGCTTGATGGTGGTGTCTAAATCACTCGGCGATTATTTCCCCCATGCAGGCTTAACTCTGTGGCTAGTCGCCATTGGTATCCATGTGATCTTCCTAAGCGCGTTTATCTACTTTCGCGCCATCGATTTTAAACTCGAGCACATGGTTCCAAGCTGGTTTGTACCACCGATTGGCATTATCGTCGCGGCGGTGTCTTTCCCTGTGTCTGATTACCAATGGTTAGCAAACGCCATTTTGGTTTTTGGGATGTTGGCTTACTTAATCATGCTGCCTTTGATGCTCTATCGCCTCATTTTCTGTCAGGCGATACCCGATGCCGCTAAACCAACCATTGCCATTCTCGCGGCGCCCGCCAGTTTATCACTTGCAGGTTATCTGACCGTTTGCGAGCAGGCGTCGATTCCCTTAGTCGCCTTACTACTGAGCATCGCCATTCTGATGACCAGCATCATCTACTTGGCCTTCTTTCACCTACTAAAACTGCCCTTTAGCCCAGGCTACGCAGCCTTTACCTTCCCTATGGTGATCGGTGCAACCGCCCTCTTTAAAACCGCAGCTTGGTTAACGCAGTTCAATAACATGGGTGAGTTAGCGATATGGATAAAATACTTAGCAGAATTCGAGCTTGTGATCGCCACCTTAGTGGTTGTCTATGTCGCTCTACGCTATTTAGCACACTACTTTCCTGTGCAATTTAAAGCGATAGAACAAACAACCATGCTTGAGAGTAAATAAACAGAATTGCAGTTTGTAAAATGTATTCGTTTAACATGAGAGATTATTTTCAAACTAGAGCATAAATCAAAAGGAAGGTGAATATATATTCACCTTCCTTTTATATTTAAGCTATTCCACTTTTGGTATTCACTTCAACGAAAGGCTACTTACCAACCTTTACAGGATTGCACACTGTAATTATTGAGCCCATCACTACAAATCGTGAATAATAAAGTTACATTAAATTAAACCGTACAAAAAACCTTATATCACCTAACACTTAAAGTGTTTAATTCCGAATATATAGAATGGCAAACCATATATTAATCAGCTTTTATCTTTTTTACATGAAAATAATCACAAAATATTATTTTTACAACCCAACGCGCGAAACAAACTGAAAACGGAATCCAAACACATTTACAACCAAAGTATCGACAACAATAAACAACAAGGAGGTATAACAAACAAATTCATCAGTAAATAGACCCCGCACCCATGTTTATTGGCTCAAGACAAATCTACCTACAACCTTTAAATGATTTAAGTCAACAAATTAACAACAAAAGCCATTAAAGCTCAGTGTTGCACTTGTTATTTTCTTGTGGTTATATCCTGAGCTTAATTAAATGAGTGCTTATTGTTTACATAAGTAACCATTTAAGAAAAATAAAAATAAACATACAACATGTGTTAAGGGAGAATAAAATGCGCGCAAATTCTACATTAGCCAAAGCTGTTCGCTTTGCGTTAATAGGCGGTGCAGCCACAGCCGCTTTATCTACGTCAGCTGTATTTGCTGCTGAAGACGGTGCAAAAGTTGAACGTATTGAAGTAACGGGCTCACGTATTAAGCGTACCGATATGGAAGGCTCATCACCCGTTACAACTATCAGTGCCTCCGATATTGAGAAAACGGGTGAAATGTCTGTTGCTGACGTATTGCGTAGAAGTAATTTAAACAGCTTTGGATCTACTTCTGAAAAATCAGGTAGCAGTGCTCAGTCACAAGCGACAATTAACCTCCGTGGTGCGGGTTCAGATCGTACTTTAGTACTGTTAAATGGCAAGCGCATGCCAGGCTCGCCTACATTAGGTGGAACCGCTGTCAACCTCAATACTATCCCAACTGCTGCAATTGAAAGAATTGAGGTATTAACTGATGGCGCTTCCGCAGTATATGGCTCAGATGCCGTTGCAGGTGTAGTCAATATTATTCTTAAAAAAGGCTTTGAAGGCCTTGAAGTTTCAGCGACCAGCTCACAACCAGTGCAAGATGGTGGTGAAGAATGGAAGACACAAATTGTGGGTGGCGCTGTTGGTGAAAAAGGCAGTGTCACTTTCTCTTTTGAACACTTAAACCGCGAAATCATTTATCAACGTGATCGCTGGTTTTCAAGTTCCTCAAATGTCCTAGCACCAAAATTTGACGATACCACTGGCGTTTCAACTTACGCTCGTAATTTCCTTGATGGAAAAACAGGCCAATTCAAGCCCATGACGGCTTGTGATAATCCTAAGATGGTGGGTGGTGGGCATATCTATGATGCTGGCGATGGTGACTATGTTTGTGGTTACGATTTTACTGCAGAAGCTGCTGATCATGCTGCACGTTCTTACACTGCTGGCTATGTAAATGCAGAATATGAACTTTCTGATGAAATCGTTTTTCAAGGCTTAGGTCTATTCTCTCGCAATGAGACTTTTGGTCGCTATGCTCCAGCAGCAGGCTGGTTTAATGTCGCCCCTGGTCAAGTTGAAGTAAAAAATTACGATGCAAATGGCAAATACACTGGTAACAGTTTGAACGAAAATGCTGGGCGAGCTTATTATCGCTTCACAGATGTTGGTACTCGTGATGCGAAAACTGTCGATTACAGCACTGACATTCAATTGGGTTTAGTTGGTACGCATGACAGCTTCGGTTGGGATTTTACATACCATTATAATTTAGCTGAAAATAGTAACTATGGTACTGGATATGTACACAGACCTACAGTTGAAAAATATGTTAAAGATGGCATTTTCAACTTTGGTCCTGAAGGTAATAGTGCATCTGTTATAGCCGACATGGCTCACAAAACCCTTAAGCAAGATATAATGGAGTTTCAAAGTGTCAATGCTGGTGTAAACTTTGAAGCCATTGAATTACCCGCAGGTAACATTGGTTGGTACATAGGAACTGAAGCTCTACAATACAAGTATGAAGCTAACGTTGATGCGCAAACCGCTGCTGGTGACGTGATTGGTTCATCTGGTAATGGCGCTTCAGGTGATCGTGATGTCTATGCACTGTTCGCTGAATCCATTATCCCTGTAACCGAAGATTTAGAATTAAACTTAGCTTATCGCTACGATAACTACTCTGACTTTGGTTCTGCTACAACACCAAAAGTCGCCCTAAGATATCAACTCTTAGATGACGTTGTATTCAGAGCATCATGGGGTCAAGGTTTCCGCGCACCATCATTGTCAGATCTAATTGCTTCAGATTCGTTTAGCGCAGATACGGCAACTGATTACCATTACTGCGATGTTCTAGGCACTAATGTTGCTGACTGTAAAGCTAAGCAATATGATGTGACACGCACTGCAAATAAAGAGTTGCAACCAGAAACATCAAACTTCTACAACTTAGGACTTGTATGGGACATCACTGATAAACTAAGTACTAAAATTGAGTATTACAACTTAGATATCAAAGATGTTATTACTTTTGTCTCTTTAGACTCACTACTGAAAGAAGAACAGAAAGTTGGATACGGTAACTTAAGCCGCGGTGAAATTAAACGTGTAGGAGATAATCCGAATGGAAAATTGTTGTCAGCAACAACACCTAAAGCAAATGGCAACGGTTTCGATACTTCTGGTATTGACTTCAATCTAACATATAGTGGATTTGAAACAACTATTGGTGACTTTAGCAGTTCGTACGATCTAAGCTATATTCTTTCTTATAATGAAGAGGAATATTTTGATGGGCCTGTAAATGATAAAATTGGCCGTAATGGCATGCCTGAATTCAGATTCACTTGGGTTATCGACTGGAGCTATGGTGATCACTCAGCATCTATATTGACACAATATATTGACGGTCAATCAGAAAAAACAGATCCAAATACATACGCCCAAGTTGGAAGCTTGTCTTCGCAAACGACATTCGATATTAGCTATGGCTATGCTACACCGTGGGAAGGAAAAATTAGTTTAGGTATTCGAAACTTAACTAATGAAGACCCGGTTTTAGATTCTAATCTTAAATATGATGCTTCTCTATACAACTTATATGGCCGTACATTTACGGCAACATATACACAGAAATTCTAATATCGTCTTTATCAATTAGAACCTAACCCAAAAACGGCATCTTCGGATGCCGTTTTTATTTGCTTCATTTACGAAGCCCAGTAAATAAGCATAAAAATGCCCAACTATTTGCTGGGCATTTTCTTATCGTTCAACGGGTCATTTAAAACATTCTAGGAATGCTTCGTCAGCTTGATTTCACTCGCATGTTGAGGTTTTTCGGTATGTGAATGGGGCGCAGAAAAGTGCTCATGGTGAGCTTTGTGTGGATCGCTTGACGTCGTTTTCCCCTGCTCTATCCACCAATAACCTAAACCCACAATCACACCACCGCCGACAATATTGCCTAGGGTGACTGGGATTAAGTTGTTGAATATAAAGTTAGTCACGGTTAAATCGGCAAACTGCTCTTGAGTCACACCTAAAGATGCAAAGAATTCTGGGCTGGCGATAGATTGGATCATCATCCCCATAGGCACCATAAACAGATTAGCGATACTGTGTTCAAATCCGCTACTGACGAACATGGCCACAGGTAAGATCAATAGTAACGATTTAGTCAGCACATCGCGGCTGGCAAAGGTCATCCACACCCCCAAACACACTAACATGTTACATAAAATACCTAAGCTAAAGGCTTGGATCCAAGTGTGATGCAGTTTGTGTTGCGCCACTTTAAGGGCATTTAATCCCCAGTTACCGCCATCGAGTTCATACATGCCTGCTGCAGTGATCAAGCAAACCATCAGCATAGCGCCGACAAAATTGCCCGCATAAACCCTGCACCAACATTTGAGTAATTCAGCGCCAGAGACCTGTTTTTGTGCCCAGGCGACGGTACTCAGTACTGAGCTGGTGAACAGTTCTCCGCCGCAAACGACCACTAAAATCAGGCCTAAACTAAAGGCTATCCCACCAACGAAACGAACTAAACCCCAAGACGCATCGCCAGCACCTGTGGTCACTGTCAGATAAAATACAAAGGCTAAGGCGATGAAGGCGCCAGCAAACACAGCCAGGCCAAAGGATTGCCAAGGCGCTTTAACCACTTTGCTAGTACCGTAAATTTCCGCCTGATTGTAACAACTAAAGTGCGCTGAAACCTGTGGCGCTTCGTGGGCAGTGTTTGTCACCGTTGGGGTTGATGATGGATTTGGGCTTTTCATTGCATGACTCCAACTTCAGATAAACAGACTTGAATGCGTAGCATATATCTCTCCTGCAGCGCCGTTGCGCAGATAGCACGAATCAAAACCGAGATGTTGATTTGCTGAAAATGATGATTCACTAAAGTCTCGCTTTGTACCATACAACGCGCTAATGCTGTGAAGTAGATATTGCTAAAGCGTGATGTTATTCACACCAAAAATGTGAAAACTTTGAAGCCAAAAACACAAAAGGTTAATTGGTCTTACCATGGTGACACAATTTTCATCGCGAGAATGTGGCTTAATTAAGATGGTATACGATGCAAATCCTGCACGTTTCCATCTCATATTTAGTGAACTAACGCTTAAATTAATGCGCTATAGATTCAAGTTAACCTCAGCAATGACACATTAAATGACCAAGAGCTTGACGCGTGTCTCTCGGTATTCATTAAATTGAACCGATACTTTAGCATTTACAGTTTAGTCCAACAGCAAGTAACAAGTTGCCTGCATCATAGCAAACTACTGTATTTAGCCACTCTTTAACCCTTCCTGAATGATTTAAGCATTGCATGCTTTATTTGATGGCGTTATGACATGCCGTCTCCTAAATCGACACTAAGTTAGCAAAGAAAAATAAATTAATACAAATAGCTAACATCAAACTTATTTTTAATATCATAACCACTGCGCCTACTGTGACAGCTCCCATTATCGAGCCGTGACTTCCACCAATCAAAATCAGCCTATACGAGGATAGATTTATCCTCGCTAAAGGTGGACAGTAAATGGGAACAATATAGGCAGGCTGATTTAAGAGATAATGGGGTTCAGATGTCACACCAACTTAAAAAGCGTGCCGTATTCCCTATTGTGGTAAAAAAATGCTACCTAGCTAGCAAATTTGGGATTAACAGAGCATAAACCAAGCCGTTTAAGATGCGATAGCGACAGACCTATGTTAATATGCTTATGGACAATTGGTCTTACCAATTATAAAGATTTATCAGTAGCCGATAATCAAAGTAAGCGAATATTTGTCATCTTATCGGGTATCAATAGACAGACTTTTGGAGTGACGAGCGCTTCAAAATCCAGTTCCCATCATAGGGCGTCATCATGAAGGGAGCTTTATTTCAGGAATTAGCTATTGGCTTATACTCAGCATCGCTTCACGCTGATCGCCAATAACCTTTATCTCAACCAGAAGGTATTAGTACGATGACCGAAAAAACTGAACTGTTTGCCAACGCATGGGAAGGCTTTACCCCTGGCGATTGGAAATCTGAAGTCAATGTACGTGACTTTATCCAACAAAACTACGCGCCTTTTGAAGGCGACGAATCATTCCTTGCCGGTGCTACCGAAGCGACCACAACCCTGTGGGATAAAGTCATGGAAGGCATCAAACAGGAAAACCGTACCCACGCGCCTGTTGATTTCGATACTAAGATGGTCTCTACCATCACTTCCCACGACGCTGGCTACATCAACAAAGAATTAGAAACTATCGTTGGCTTACAAACAGATGCGCCGCTAAAACGCGCTATGTTGCCTAACGGTGGTATCCGTATGGTGGAAAGCTCATGCGCTGCCTACGACCGTGTGCTAGATGAAGACGTTAAATACATCTATTCAGAACTGCGTAAAACCCATAACCAAGGTGTGTTCGATGTTTACACCCCAGAAATTATGGCTTGCCGTAAATCAGGTATTTTAACGGGTTTACCTGATGCTTATGGCCGTGGCCGTATCATTGGTGACTATCGCCGTGTTGCACTTTACGGTATCGATTACCTGATGAAAGATAAGTTTGCCCAATTCACTTCACTGCAAGCGCAGTTCGAAGCGGGTGAAGAATTATCAAATGTTATCCAATTACGTGAAGAAATCGCAGAGCAACACCGTGCACTAGGTCAAATGAAGAAAATGGCTGCCAAATATGGCTGCGATATTTCTCGCCCAGCGACCACTGCACAAGAAGCAATTCAATGGACTTACTTCGGTTACTTAGCCGCAGTGAAAAGCCAAAACGGCGCGGCGATGTCATTAGGCCGTACCTCTTCATTCCTCGACATCTATATTGAACGCGATCTGAAAAATGGCACCTTAACTGAGCAACAAGCTCAGGAAATGATTGACCATTTCGTGATGAAACTGCGTATGGTACGTTTCCTACGTACTCCAGAATACGATGAATTGTTCTCTGGCGACCCAATTTGGGCGACTGAGTCAATCGGCGGTATGGGCTTAGATGGCCGTACGTTAGTGACTAAATCAAGCTTCCGTTTCTTGAACACCCTTTACACTATGGGTCCAAGTCCAGAGCCAAACATCACAGTATTGTGGTCAGAAAAACTGCCAATCGGTTTCAAAAAATATTGCGCCAAAGTGTCTATCGACACTAGCTCAATCCAATACGAAAACGATGACTTAATGCGTCCAGATTTCCAATCAGACGACTATGCAATCGCCTGTTGTGTGAGCCCTATGGTTGTGGGTAAACACATGCAGTTCTTCGGTGCTCGCGCTAACTTAGCGAAAACCATGCTGTATGCGATTAACGGCGGCGTAGACGAAAAACTGAAAATCCAGATTGCCCCTAAAGCAGACATGATCACAGACGAAGTGCTCAACTTTGATGATGTGATGAATCGCTTAGACGGTTTAATGGATTGGTTAGCGACTCAATATGTCACAGCACTGAACTCAATCCACTTCATGCACGACAAGTACTCTTATGAAGCGGCGCTAATGGCACTGCACGACAGAGACGTACGTCGCACTATGGCTTGTGGTATTGCGGGTCTGTCTATCGCAGCCGACTCACTGTCTGCCATTAAATTCGCCACAGTAAAACCTGTTCGTGATGAAAACGGCATTGCAGTTGATTTCGAAATTAGCGGTGACTATCCAAAATTTGGTAACAACGACCCACGTGTTGATGATATCGCCTGTGACTTAGTTGAACGTTTTATGGCGAAAATTCGCGACCGTAAAATGTATCGCAATGCGATCCCAACTCAGTCAATTCTGACCATCACCTCAAACGTGGTTTATGGTAAGAAAACCGGTAACACACCAGATGGTCGTCGTTCAGGTGCGCCATTTGCACCGGGTGCAAACCCTATGCATGGCCGTGATGAAAAAGGCGCAATCGCTTCTTTAACCTCAGTGGCAAAACTCCCATTTGCCCACGCTCAAGATGGTATCTCTTATACCTTCTCAATCGTGCCAAATGCACTGGGTAAAGATGATGATGCTCGCCGTACCAACTTAGCGGCATTGATGGACGGATACTTCGACCACAATGACAAAAAAGAAGGTGGCCAACACTTGAACGTCAACGTGATGAACCGCGAGATGCTCGAAGATGCCGTTAAGCATCCAGACAAGTATCCACAGCTGACCATCCGTGTTTCTGGCTACGCAGTGCGCTTCAACTCACTGACGCCAGAGCAGCAACAAGATGTGATCACGCGTACATTCACCAAAGGTCTGTAAGCTAAATTAGTCAAGGCTGTAGTACACTGTGCTACAGCCTCACTTATTTTAACAGGAGTCACAATGGCAGTTATCGGTCGGATCCACTCAGTGGAATCCTTTGGCACAGTCGATGGTCCAGGCATACGGTTTATCACCTTTATGCAAGGCTGTTTAATGCGCTGCCAGTATTGCCACAACCGTGACACTTGGGATCTTGATGGCGGAAAAGAAGTTCTGGTCGATGAGTTAATGAGTCAAATCATCAGCTATCGGCCTTTTCTCGATGCCAGCAATGGTGGTGTTACGGCCAGTGGTGGTGAAGCCATTTTACAGGCAGAATTCGTCGCCGAATTATTCACAGCCTGTCAGCAAGAAGGTATTCATACCTGTTTAGATACCAATGGTTTTGTACGTAAGTACACGCCAGTGATTGATGAGTTACTCGACCACACTGACTTGGTCCTGCTCGACATCAAGCACATGGACGATGAAAAACATATTGAGTTAACCAAAGTCAGCAACCATAGAACATTGCAATTTGCGCAGTATTTGGCAGAGCGTAATCAAGCAACTTGGATACGGTATGTGGTGGTGGGCGGATTTACCGACGATGAAGCATCGGCATTACAACTGGCCGAGTTCATTAAGCCCATGAAAAACATTGAAAAGGTAGAATTACTACCCTATCACGAATTAGGTAAACACAAGTGGGAAGCCATGGGCGAAAGCTATCAACTCGATGGTATATCACCACCGAGCCGAGAAACCATGGAAAAGATCAAAGCCGTATTTGTTGGGCAAGGGATTAACGCGATTTATTAATCCACAGTAATAGAAAAGCCAACACGGATAACAGCGGCAACGGCCTAAAGTTCTTCCCAATAACTGGCATCTAAACGCTCAAAGGCTATTTTTAAAATCAGGGCCATATCGAGATAACAGGCTTTAGCGCCTAAAGTTTGGCAATTGATACCCATGGACGACAACTTCGCACTCAACTGGTTACTCCAGTCGAACAGCGTTAATGGTAATGGATGGCGCGCTCGCCAACCTAACCACAGCAGCCCCTGTAACGGTAAGCTGATGAAAAATAAACCGAGAGTGACAGCTTGGGGTAGAAATGCCCAACCGTGAATATACAGCTGGCTCATACTCACAAAAAACGCCAACACTGGCATCACCAGTATGGCAAGCTGAGTAGCTCGGACGACCCGATACTCAGGGAAATAAAAACCCAGTTGTCTAACCATAGGCCAAGTCTTCATATATTGATGACCATCACCTAAGGTTTTGAGGATCTTAATGCTCAATTTTAGACACCAACTACAATGGAATACTGCTTTTACCATAGCACAATCTGGCGAATCGCCCCAAGACTGTTATGGTAAAAACACCGCAGATCCTCATTTTTTTGAATCGTTATATTAAACACAATGGCAAAGGGTTTACACATGTCAAATAATCTGGTTTTAGTTCTCAATTGCGGTAGCTCTTCTCTCAAATTTGCCGTCATTGACGCGCAAACAGGTGACGATCAAATTTCTGGCTTAGCCGAATGTTTTGGTTTAGAAGACTCGCGCATTAAATGGAAAATCAACGGCGAAAAACATGAAGCGGCCTTAGGCGCATTTACGGCTCACCGTGAAGCTGTTGAATACATAGTTAATAAAATTCTTGCGGAACAGCCTGAATTAGCAGCAAAAATTCAAGCCGTTGGCCACCGTATCGTTCACGGCGGTGAAAAGTTCACTCGCTCAGTGATCATCGATGAGAGCGTGATCAAAGGCATCGAAGACTGTGCTTCATTAGCCCCACTGCACAATCCTGCTCACCTTATCGGCATCCGCGCGGCAATGGCCTCTTTCCCTAAATTGCCACAGGTTGCTGTATTTGATACCGCTTTCCACCAAAGCATGCCAGACAGAGCTTATGTCTACGCCCTGCCTTACAAGCTATACCGTGAACACGGTATCCGTCGTTATGGCATGCATGGTACGAGTCATTTGTTCGTTAGCCGTGAAGCGGCAAAAATGCTTAACAAGCCCATTGAAGAAACTAACGTTATCTGTGCTCACCTGGGCAACGGCGCGTCAGTCACGGCAATCAAAGGCGGCAAAAGTGTCGACACGTCTATGGGCTTAACCCCATTAGAAGGTTTGGTCATGGGCACACGTTGTGGCGATATTGACCCTTCAATCATCTATCACTTAGTTCATCAACTGGGTTACACCTTAGAAGAAGTGAATAACCTGATGAACAAGCAAAGTGGTCTGCTGGGTATTTCTGAGCTGACTAACGATTGCCGTGGCATCGAAGAAGGTTACGCCGACGGCCATAAAGGCGCGACCTTAGCCTTAGAAATTTTCTGCTACCGTTTAGCCAAATACATCGCCTCTTACACTGTGCCACTGGGCCGTTTAGATGCAGTCGTCTTCACTGGCGGCATTGGTGAAAACTCAGACTTAATCCGTGAAAAAGTGCTCAACATGCTGGAAATCTTCAATTTCCATGTCGATAGCGAACGCAACAAAGCGGCGCGTTTCGGTAAAAAAGGCATCATCACTCAAGATAAAGGCACAACTGCCATGGTGATCCCAACGAACGAAGAATGGGTTATCGCCGAAGATTCAATTAAACTGATTAACAAATAAGAATGACCTAAGCCGTTTGCTCACCCAAACGGCTTTATGCTTTACATCGCCATACTCACAAGCAAATTTGCAGAAACTATTCTGCCAAAAACCATCGAAACTAGAGGTTTTTATGTCTCGTAATATTATGTTAATCCCCATAGGTACCGGAGTCGGCCTGACCTCCTTAAGCCTTGGGATGGTACGCGCACTGGAGCGCCACGGGGTTAAAGTTCAGTTCTTTAAGCCTATTTCTCAGCTTCGTCCAAACGATAATGGCCCAGAACGCTCGACCACTATTCTGAGCAAATCGCCAACAGTAAATCCCTTAGAGCCCTTCGACATGGCCCATGCCGAAGCCTTAATTCGCGCCGACCAAATCGACGTCTTAATGGAGCAAATCATTGCCCGTGCGGCCGATTGCGCTAGCAACACAGAGACCTTAATTGTCGAAGGTCTAGTGCCAACGCGTAATCATCCCTTCGCCGATGATGTGAACTATGCCATCGCTAAAGCTATGGATGCAGACGTGATTTTTATTGCCACACCAGGCAGTGATACGGCCACAGGGCTAATGAATCGCCTCGAAATCGCCTATAACTCTTGGGGCGGAAAAAAGAATAAACGCTTAATTGGTGCTGTGATCAACAAGATTGGAGCACCCGTGGACGACGAAGGTCGCGCGCGCCCTGATCTATCTGAAGTCTTTGATCACCAAGGTGTTCAACGCTCAGATGCGGCCAGCATGTTCCAACTGCCGGGTAAAAGCCCACTGCGTATTTTAGGCAGCGTGCCCTACAACCTTGATCTTGTTGCACCACGTGCTTCAGATCTGGCGAAGCATCTAAGCGCACGCATTCTTAATGCTGGCGAAATGCATACCCGCCGCCTGCGTAAAGTGACGTTCTGTGCCCGCAGCATCCCTAATATGGTGACCCATATTAAGACTGATTCACTACTTGTGACCTCCGGCGATCGCTCAGATGTCATCGTATCTGCCTGTCTTGCGGCCATGAACGGTGTGAAAATTGGTGCCCTGTTATTAACTGGTAGCTACGAGCCAGAGCCAGAAATCCTCAAGCTGTGTGAGCAGGCCTTTGAAACGGGTTTACCTGTGTTCTTAATCGACAGCAACACTTGGCAAACCTCGCTCAACATTCAACGTTTCGACCATGAAGTACCCGTCGATGACGCGGTTCGTATCGATCTGGTGCAGGATTATGTGGCGAGCCACATCGACCAAACGTGGATTGAAAGCGTCACTAAAAACTCACCCCGTGAGCATCGCCTGTCACCACCCGCTTTCCGTTACAAACTCACGGAATTGGCACGCGCCGCCCACAAGACTGTGGTGCTGCCAGAAGGTGATGAGCCGCGTACCATTAAAGCGGCGGCCATTTGCGCCGAACGCGGTATCGCTCGCTGTGTGCTTTTAGGTAAAAAAGAAGAAATTCTGCGTATCGCTGCACAGCAAGATGTGGTGCTTGGCGAAGGCGTGATCATTATCGATCCAGAAGAGGTCCGCGACCGTTACGTAGAACCTATGTTAGATCTACGTCGCAGCAAAGGCTTAACTGAAGTCGTTGCCCGTGAACAGTTAGAAGATAACATGGTGCTCGGCACTATGATGTTGGCGCAAAACGAAGTTGACGGTATCGTATCTGGCGCGGTTAACACCACGGCCAATACCATTCGTCCACCACTGCAATTGATCAAAACGGCACCGGGCTCAAGCTTAGTTTCGTCCATCTTCTTTATGTTGATGCCAGATCAAGTGCTTGTTTACGGTGACTGCGCAATTAACCCAGATCCAAATGCGGAGCAATTAGCCGATATCGCCATCCAATCAGCGGAATCAGCAAAAGCCTTCGGTATTGAGCCAAGAGTGGCAATGATCAGCTACTCAACCGGTAACTCAGGCACAGGTTCAGATGTGGATAAAGTGCGTGAAGCGACCCGTATCGCCAAAGAAAAACGCCCAGATCTGATTATTGATGGTCCATTGCAATACGATGCGGCGGTTATGCCAAATGTTGCTCGCTCTAAGGCACCTGATAGTCCTGTCGCTGGCCAAGCCACCGTTTTCGTGTTCCCAGACCTCAATACAGGCAACACGACTTACAAGGCTGTACAGCGAAGCGCGGACCTGATCAGTATCGGTCCTATGCTGCAAGGTATGCGCAAACCTGTGAACGACTTATCTCGCGGCGCGTTAGTCGATGATATCGTCTACACTATCGCCCTAACGGCAATTCAAGCAGCACAAAACGACGCAGCTAAAGGCTAACAGCATCAAATCTGCATAGTGTTCGCACAAAAAAGCACTGGTACTTACCGGTGCTTTTTTTATGCTCAAATTTAGCTTAAGCAAGGCTATCGCACTGCGACAATGGCTCAATAGCAAAGCCAATATGGCAAAATAAGCAGACTAAATACGAGGGAAAAACGAATTAAGCGGTGTGAATAAGGTGAGTAAACGGCGAAAAATATCCACAACTGAAAGTGGAACATGGCGGAAAACTGAAAAGCGTCACTTTTTAACCAGCAGATAAAGCAAGACAATATCAGTGACTTACAAAGTATCACTGAAGTATTCAACATAGTTTTCCACAGTTTCTGTGGATAACCTTTTTATATGCCTCCTAACTATATGCCACACTCAATAGGCTTGAGTCAACGCATTTCCCAATAGATTGCAAATAACGACAAAACTTGTGCATTAAGGCTAAAATCGCGATACTCAGAACAAATTCCAATAACTAAAACTTATGCGAACTCTATTTTTTATCTCCCTGCTGTTCCTCTTTGGTTGTGGCGATCCCTCGACGGAAGATCAACGCCAGTTATCACCCGAAGAAGTGAGCTTAGGCTTTTTTAAAGCGATTTATGTTGATCGTAATGTTGAACAAGCCAAGCAATTTGTCGACGATCCCATTAAACAAGTGCTCACCCATTACCATATTGCCGCAGCCGTACAGCGTAATATGCTCGGCCTGTCGATGACCAATGTTGAAATGGAAATTGATGATATCGATATCGACTTTTTCCGTAAATTTACCAAAGACGTCATTGTTGTGGTCAAAATGAAAGGGCTTAAAGGCGGCCAGCCGTGGATTGATGACAGGACCATACGCCTCCACAAGATTGGCAGTAAATGGACTATCGTCGAGCTGATGCCAGAAAAGCGCAAAGTAAACGGTTAATTTCCCTTCTCGCTCGCCTCTTTTATTGCGCATGCCTTGTCATGCGCTCAATCCAAGTACCGATTTCAACCAAAAAAATAGCAACCCTAAGGTTGCTATTTCAATGTGCTTGTTTTGTTACGTCGGACTCATAAGTACCGTCAGTTAATCGCTATCGATTAAGCTTGGATCACTTCTTCTTCGCTTTCAGCAGGTAAAGACGTCAGTACATCGTCTTTCACTTGATAATAAGCATTTTCGTATTCATGAACTTCCATAACAACTCCTGCTTGATTGGGTAAGGTCGCAGAGGCATGTCATTCTATGCTGACATTTTGCCTATGAGGAAAGGGATATATTCCGTGGGCAGGAGTATAACAAAGCCAAAATCATAATTACAGAAAACTTTCAGTTTTGTTCGAGCGCCGGTGCCACCTAAGGCGTATTATCACTTTTAAGGCTCAAAATCTGTCCTAAAAACTGAAAGCCTTTCATTTATGGCAATGATGATTCGCCGCCCATGACGCCATTTAATGCAGCCCTATATGCACAAACGCTATTAACAGAAATCGCTTACAAACAATGAATCTAGGGAAGTGTGACGCTAGCTGCTATCAATTAAGTAATGACGCGAGTAGGAGGTAAGATATGAACGCACTTATTGAGCTTGAAGCCACTACACTAACGACATTATTTAGCCACGGCGATGTATTAGGGATCCGCATGTTTATGGAACACATGAATATGCCATTAGATGTTCAGGACAGGCTTTATGATGAAATTTCCGCCCTCAAACACTTAAACCATCATCAAGTGAGCAAAGTGATTGAAACCTTTGGAGAATCGCAGCTCTCTGAACGATTAAGCTACTGACGAAACGTTTAAGCTATTGAGTAACCATTTACTCATCAACAAGTGACTGCGTAAAAAGCTCAACACTCAAGCTAGTCTGACTGCAAGCTTGGCTTGAGTTTGCACATCCATATTTGTTGCACTTTTAGAATCAGCAATTAAATTTTCCATTTAGCTTCATTAAAAACCGACAAAAAAGGCCAGTTAATACTGGCCTGTTAAGCTAAATCAAGACTAGGTTTGAGTCGATAAACGATAACGCAGCACCTTAAGTGACTTCTCTTCAGACACATCCATAAACGCTGGCGGATTGGCTAAGCGCTCTATGTATTCGAGTGCTGGCGCCGCATCTGCGACCTGCTGGCGTAGGAAAGTGGTATCGAGCTCGGGTGCATTGAGGCAGAGTAACACTTCACCATTATCGGCAAGTAACTCAGGTAAGCGCCTGATTAAACGTACATAATCCTTAGTCGCGACAAAACTGCCCTTTTGATTGCTCGGTGGATCGGCCACAATAATGTCGTAGGGACCGAGCTTTTTCAGTTTGCCCCAAGATTTAAAAATATCATGGCCTAAAAAACGTGCTCCCGCACTAAAGCCATTCAGCAAATGATTCTGTTTACCTATGCCTAATGCGCCTTTGCTCATGTCCATATTGACCACTTCATCGGCGCCGCCTTGCAATGCCGCTACCGAGAAACCACAGGTATAGGCAAACAAATTAAGCACTTTTTTATAGCGCACATTTGCTCTCACCCACTCACGGCCGTTGGCCATATCGAGGAATAAACCGTGGTTTTGTCCGCGCATTAAATGCACCTGAAAGCGTGCGCCATTTTCACTAACAATATGCGGCTCAGGCACTTCGCCTTGCAGCACTTGAGTAAAGGTCTCGCCCGCACTGCGGTATTGGTAGACTAAATTCAGTTGGCTATCGGGACGAATGGCCTGCCAACGCGCCGCAATAGCCTGCTGGCATGTGGCTAAATCGTCATCGGCTAAGGGAGTGAAACTGGTCAGCAACAGCACTGGCGCAAACCAATCTAAACATAGGTGTTCACAACCCACGTAGTGTCCACCGCGGCCGTGGAACAACCGCACTGCATCATCACCCAATTCAATTGTCGCTAGCGCTTGTATAAAACTTTGCATCTTCTATTACTTACTCTCTGTTGTACTTGTATCGGCTTCATCGCCATCGGAACTTGAGTTTTCCGTGTTGCTGGCCACGAACTTATCTTCAACATCGTCCGATAATAAAATGGCTAACCAGTTACCACTCTTACTCGATTCAAGGGCAATTTTAACCACCATAGTCAGCGGCACCGACAGCAACATGCCGACAGAACCTAGCAACCAGCCCCAAAAAATTAACGATAAAAACACCACTAAGGTCGATAAGCCTAAGCCACGGCCCATAAATTTAGGTTCAATCATATTGCCCATCACCATGTTGGCACCGACATATAAAAGTGCAGTACCGCCAGCAGCCGCAGGACCAAGCTGAATAAAGGCTAATAACACCGCAGGAATGGCAGCGATGATAGAACCGATATTGGGAATGTAATTAAATAGGAAGGCGATCACCGCCCATAGCATGGCGTAATCCACACCAATAATGGTTAAACCGACACCGACGATAACCCCGGTCGCTAAACTCACTAGCGTCTTGATCACCATGTACTGATTAACCGATTGCAAAAAGCGGTCAATCTGCTTGAGGCGCATATCGGGATCGTCCAGCGCCAGATGCAATTTCTTTGGTAGCGATTGGGCTTCAAACAGCATAAAGACGATGGTTAAGATGATCAAAAATAAATTCGCCATCACATTGCCAACACCCGACAGCATATTAGTGGTCATAGACAAGGCCATGCCAGGGTCAAAATACGCTAATACTTGATCCTTCGAAATCTGAATATTGAAGGAATGTAACTTATTTAATATCCAAGCAAATTGCTCGACTAACTGCACCCGATATTGGGGCAATTGTTTGGAGAACTCATTGACTGAACTGCCGACAACCGAGGCTAACCAGAGGCCCATCAACACAATAAAGCCCATCAAGAGGATCACCGCAAGCCATTTAGGCACACGGAATTTTGTCATTAAACCAATCGCGGGATTACAAATCACCGCCAGAAAACTGGATAGCACAAACGGCACCACAATCGGGCTCGCCGCCTTAATCCCTGCCAAAATAATCACTACAAAGGCCATAACCGCAAAGCCACGGTAAGCAGCGGAGGGCGCATTAGGTCGCGTCATTTATTAAAAATCCTTCTTGATCTTAGATAAAATTGTTAGGCTAACCCGAGAACACACTTAACCTCAGAAACCTTAGCTTAAGATAGCCATTTGCCATTATGAAACCAGAAACCGCGATTATACGCATTAAAAACTTAAGACTTCGTACTTTTATCGGCATTAAAGAAGATGAAATTCAAAATCGCCAAGACGTGATCATCAATGTCGTGATCCATTATTGTGCCGAGCGTGCCCGTAACAGTGATAATGTTGAGGATGCACTCAATTACCGCACTATCACCAAAAAGATCATTGAGCTGATCGAGAATAACCGTTTCTCATTACTCGAAAATCTCACCAGCCAAACGCTGGCCATCGCCAGTGAGCATCCTTGGGTTGAATTTGCCAGTGTCGAAATCGACAAACCCCATGCCCTGCGCTTTGCTGATTCAGTCTCTATGGAGTTGTGTTATCAGAAATAATCTCGCTAGAAATACCCAGACTAAGTGATCGTTGCACACCGTATTTCGGTATATATCCTCAGAGCTCAACCGATAAGAGAGGTTCCATGAATATACTGATCACTGGCGCAAGCGGCTTTATTGGCCGCCAATTAGTCGAACGATTGGCGGCCCATCATCAACTGACGTTATTAACGCGCTCAGTGCAACAAACGCAGAGAATACTCGGTAATCAGCACCATTACCTTGAGAGCCTCGATGCGCTGAGCGACTTAAATCATATCGACGCCATAGTGAATCTTGCGGGCGAGCCGATCGTCGCTAAGCGCTGGAGCAAAAACCAGAAGCAGCGGATTTGTGATAGCCGTTGGGATATCACGGCAAGATTAACTCAGCTAATACAGCAGAGTAGTAATCCGCCTAAGATCATGGTGAGTGGTTCGGCAGTGGGTTATTACGGTCGACATGATGATAAATTGCTCGATGAATCCAGTGGTGCCCATGTTGAGTTTAGCCATGACATCTGCCGAAAATGGGAGCAAGAAGCGCTTAATGCAAACACTGAGCAAACCCGCGTCTGCATTATCCGTATCGGGATTGTGTTAGGAAAAGGCGGCGCATTAGAGAAAATGCTACCGCCCTTTAAGCTCGGACTCGGTGGCCCAATTGGTCATGGACGTCAAGGCATGAGCTGGATCCATGTGCAAGATCTCATCTCCCTTATCGACTTTTTACTCAGCCAAGAACATTGCAAAGGCGTATTCAACGCCACAGCCCCCAACCCAGTCAGTAACGCTGTGTTTACCAAAGCACTTGGAAAAGCACTCAATCGCCCCGCCCTTATCACGACCCCACCGCTTGCATTACGCTTGGCTATGGGTGAAATGTCGGAGCTGTTGACCGAAGGACAGTTTGTTTATCCTAAACGCGCTCTCGAAGCCGGTTTTCAGTTTCAATTCAGTGACCTCGACAATGCCTTAACCGACGTGTTAGCCAAATAGGCTAGCACGCTGATGCTAACAATCCCGCGGAATCTTGCATTAAACATCGACATATTCGGGCGCTAATGCGCACGAATTTCGGTGCTAAGGCTTGCTAGATGTTGACGTAAGCACAAGCGCCACTTTAGCAACACTAGAAAAACAATATCATAACATCATGATTTGTAATGTGATTTAGCGACAGCGCGACACTTTTCTGCTAAACTCGCCTCCATTCGGTCATAGGAGGCACGCATTAATCGCCTCAACCTTGACCACAGATAGACTCAGCAACACCTCATAAATAGACAGTTATTTATGCTCAAGAACAGGCTATTTAATCTGCTGTTCTTGGCCTGTAAACCATAAAACGATACACACTCGCGCTCACTCATCCTTTAAATTTTTATCGGATTGACACTGATCTGTCCTCGACATCAAGCGCTTAACATCCAGCATTAGCAGGTACTTAATAACAAGATGGGTGACTCCTCAATGGGCATTGTGCTCACTGAAATGCCCACACTAAGACAGTTTGTAAGGAATTTTCATGCACACGACCTATACGATTGGCGAGCTAGAATCATTTTTAATTGCCATTTTCGTGCTGTTTATCGGCCACTCCATCAATCGCCATGTACGTGTCTTTAGGCAATATAATATCCCCGAACCCATAGTAGGTGGCCTCGTTGTCGCCGCGGGTGTTGCATTTCTTCACTTTCAAAATATCAGTCTCGACTTCAGCTTATCGCTGCAAAATACCTTAATGCTGATGTTTTTCAGCACGATTGGCCTCTCGGCAAACTACAAGCTGTTACTCAGCGGTGGTAAAAAAGTCTTTATCTTTCTGGGTGTTGCCTCGATTTATATTGTTATCCAAAACGCCGTCGGCGTCAGTTTAGCTAATCTGTTAGGGCTAGACCCGATTATGGGCCTTATCGCAGGGTCAATTACCCTGTCGGGTGGCCATGGAACGGGCGTCGCTTGGTCACAAACCTTTGCGGAAAACTACGGCATCAACACTTTAGAGTTTGCTATGGCCGCTGCGACCTTTGGCTTAATCATGGGCGGGATCATAGGTGGCCCCGTTGCGCAGCGATTAATCGGTAAACATAATCTCGTTTCTCGCTATGGGATTGGTCGCAAGCATCACAGTGAACATCCGCATTTAGTGACTTACGATCAGTTAGAAGAAGATCAAGTCACAGCCAAAACCATATTAGAAACCCTGTTTGTACTGCTGCTGTGTGTTGCAGGCTCAAAATGGCTCACGCTGTGGATCAGCCAATCGGGCATAGCTTGGCTCAAAATGCCCGACTTTGTTTATGCTCTCTTCCTTGGCGTTATCATCGCCAATATCACTGAACTCACCCGCGGCTATAAGCCCCATACTGAAAGTATCGATGTCATAGGCACAGTCGCTTTGTCACTGTTCCTTTCTATGGCTTTGATGACCTTAAAGTTATGGGAAATTTTTGATTTAGCCATCCCGCTGCTCGTCATCTTACTGGTGCAAACCGCAGTACTGGCGGTGTTCGCCTATTTTGTGACGTTCAAAGTGATGGGCAGTAATTACGATGCGGCAGTGATCACCGGTGGCCACTGTGGCTTTGGTATGGGTGCAACGCCAACGGCGGTAATGAACATGGGCGCGCTCGTCTCGCGCACAGGGCCGTCGCCCCAAGCCTTTATGGTTGTGCCTATCGTCGGGGCTTTCTTTATCGACATAGTTAATTTGATTGTCTTGCAGGGCTATCTGAGCTTTATGAAGTAGTCGCTTTTGAAGAAGTTGCTTAAAGTAAAGCATTTTGAATCAACCAGCTAACAAAAGGGCGCCTCATTCGGCGCCCTTCTTTATGGAGCAACATCACGAATACTAGAATCCGCGCATGCTAAAACTCGCGCATGAGACGCTCAGGTCGAGGCAAGTAATGATCATCATAATCGAGGGAGAAAACCACTGAGCTTGAACGGCCAACAATCTCATCCCGTGGCACAAAGCCAATGACCCGAGAATCAGCGCTGTTATCTCGATTATCACCCAGCGCTAGATAATGCGCGTCTGGCACAGTGACTGGTCCAAAGTTGGCGAGCCTTGAAGGGACAGGATTAAGGCGAATACTGTGGGCCATACCGAGTAAGTTCTCCTGCATTTCTGTGACATCAGCGGGAGCATAAGGACTCAATGCTTGGGATGCGTAGCCAAGAGGTTCGCCATTCAAATACAAACGATTATCCCGCATCATCACAGTATCGCCTGGCACAGCAATCACCCGCTTAATGAGTTTTTTATCGGCCTTTTTCGAATCGAACACCACGATATCACCGCGGGCGGGATCCGCCAGTTTGACTAAGGCGATATGGGTAAATGGCACCCTAAGATCGTAGGCCATCTTGTTCACCAGAATGCGATCACCTTCGACGATAGTCGGCAGCATAGAACCCGATGGCACGGTATTCCAATCAGCCACAGCGCTCCTGAACACTAACATTAAACTGATAAACAGAAAAAAGGAGCGGTTATCCTTAAGCAGTTTGGTTATTCCTTTGAACATATATTCCCTCTCTATGGCATGTATAAGCGAGTCGCATTTCTCAGTTAAATAGACCCATTGCGTTGCACTAAGTTCTGTTGCCAGCAACTTAAGTACTGGTCAATTTGTAAGCCAATGTAAACTCGCATATTTAAGTTCAAACTGAGCAGAATCAGCAGAACCAGTCAGCCAGACAATAAAAAGCACTGAGCTTTGGCTGCATCAGTGCTTTTTGTTGTTAACGCTGCCTACTTAAGTCATAAACTTATAGTGTTAGCCCATGCAAGCAACCATTAGCTGCCCGCCTTTAATAGTTCAGAGCAAGATTGGCTGAGCAATTGTCGGCAACGCCACACCCCAAGTAAGGCCACGATTAAGGCGCCAGAAACAGGGGCGATTCCCCACCAAGGCCAGTGCATATACACATTAAGCTCAAACACTTGCGTCTTAAGTAGATATAACGCAAATTCGGCCACTATGACGGCTAACACGCCCGCAATACCGCCAAGCAAGGCGAACTCTAAACCCGTTGCACTGCGCAATAACCATCCCGAAGCGCCAAAGGTACGCAGCACCGCCAGTTCGCGCTGCCGAGTTGCCATGCCCGCTTCAGTCTGTGCAATCAAGACTAAGGCACTTGCCAGTAACACTAAGGCCAGCACTAAGGTCAGCGATAGCGACACTTGCTCTATGATCTGCCGTAACTGCCCCACCATAGCGCCCACATCGATGATCGATATGGTCGGGAATTGCTGAATAAGCGCAAGGATCACTGCATCCTTAGGCGTGGCATTCAGTGCTTGCCCACTTGTTGCTGGGTCATTTGTTGACTGGTCATTCGTCGCTTGGCTATTAGTAGTTTGATCGTTCAGATAAAAACTCGCCATCGAGGTATAAGCAAAGGGCGCGAGAGCTTCTTGGGTGAAAATCATAAAGAAATTTGGCTGCAGTGTTTCCCAGTGCACGGCGCGAATGCTGGCAACTTTAACTATGAGTTCTTTATTATCAATGACATAAGTCAATTTATCGCCAATGCCGATACCCAAACGTTCCGCCACGCCAGATTCCACCGACACTTCATCGGCCGCTTGATTAAAATGCCCCTCTAACAATTCGTTATTGGCAGGCAGCGTATTGCGCCACGTTAGGTTTAACTCACGGGAAATACCCACTCTGCCTTTTTCACCCGCATCAGACTGTTCATTCGAAATCAGCGCTTCACCGTTAATTTGAGTTAAACGGCCACGGATCACAGGATAAATGTCCGTCGCGACTATGCCCTTAGACGTCATAAAATCATTCAAGGGCTTAGCATCGTCGGGGGCAATATTGACGAGGAAGTAGTTAGGTGCATTTTCGGGCAACTGTTTTTGCCACTCGTTGAGCAAGTCTTGTCTTAACGCTAGAATCGTCAATAACAATACCAGTGCGGCGCTAAATCCCACCAATTGCACCGCATTTTGCCGCGCACGACGTCTGAGCCCTGCCAGTGCCAACTGTAAGGGATTGGTGGTTTTCATACCAACACTGTGGCCTAAACGTATCATCACAAAGCCAAGCACACTTAACAGCACACCGAGCAGCAACACGGCCGCGACCACAGTCAGGGTCAAAGCCCAACTTTGGGAATACAAATAGCCCAGTAACGCCATCGCCCCTAAGCTCAAAAGTAGATGCAGCCACATCCCTAGCTGTAAGCCTTCTAACTGACGCTGTAGCACTCGTAGTGGCGGAATAGCCAGCAAGCGCATCAGTGGGTAAGCCGAAAACATAAAGGCGCTGATAAGCCCTGTGCTTACACCGAGCAATAAGGGCCGTGTGAGTGGCGGCGAATAGGCGGCAATTTCGGGCGGCAATAGATAACTGATCCCAAAATCGAGTAACACACCACCGATAAGGCCAAGCACAATCCCCATTAACGTCACTAACAATAAGTGAGTGCCGAACAACAACCGAATTTGCTTTGCTGAGGCGCCAAAGGTTTTCAGCATGGCCACCACATCGTAATGGCGCTGACAATAACGCTGGGCGGCAATGCCTATCGCGGCGCAGGCCAGTGCAATGCCCATCAAACTTGCTAGTAGTAGGAAGCGCTCAGCTCGCTTAACTGCTCCCGCTATCGGCGAATCACCGGATTGCACATCGACCCAGCGCTGGGTGCTATTGAGAAGCGGTTTAACACTTTGCTCAAAGGCCGTAAGCGAGGCTTCATCGCCAGCAAATTGATACAGATAGGTCACGCGGCTGCCCGGTTGAATCACTCCCGTTTTGGCGACATCTTCCATGCGCATCAATACCACGGGCGATGAAGCAAAAGGATTAAAGCCCGCGTCGGGCAAGCGATTGATCTCATTGCTGAGCACAAATTCGCTGTTACCTAGTTCGATGGTTTTAGGATAACCGAGGAGTCCACCTAAGCGAGTCTCAAACCAGATTTCACCCGCTTGAGGTAAAGCCTTGGTTTTACCGCTGGTGAGTTCAATGTCGCCCTTGAGTGGATAACCCGTTTCAACGGCGCGAACTGTGACTAACTGAAACTTATCACCCGAATAGACCATGGAATTAAATTGCATGTTCGTCACATGCTTAAGCCCAAGATTTTCGGCTTTGGTTAAAATCGCCGCATCAATTTTAACCGGCGAATCGATAATCCGATCGGCGGCAATAAACTGTGAAGCTTGGCCAGTGATCGCCACTTGCAGGCGCTCACTCACCCGCGCCAACCCACTCACAGACAGTACCGCGAGCGTAATAGCGAGGATAATCAATAACAATTGCCCTTGCTGTAACTCGCGCTTAAACAGGCGCCATGCCAGACTTAACTCCATTGTTAAGCCTCCTTAGCATCGGCGAGCGGTGCTGTATGCGCCGTATCTTCCTGTAAATGGCCGTTATCCATAACCAGCTGCCGCTCACAACGCTTGGCCAATAGTAAATCGTGGGTGACGAGGATAAGAGTGGTGTGGCTTTCTTGATTCAGCTCAAACAACATATCGGCAATTTTATGGCCGTTAACGCTGTCCAAGTTACCCGTGGGTTCATCGGCAAACAGCACTGTGGGCTCACAAATAAAAGCACGGGCAATCGCCACCCTTTGCTGTTCTCCGCCCGATAATTGTTTGGGTAAATGGGTCAAACGATGGGATAAACCGACCCGCACCAGCATGGCTTGGGCTTTTTCCTTAGCATTGCTCACGCCCGCAAGCTCGGCGGGTAACATGACGTTCTCCAGCGCAGTTAAGGTATCCACTAACATAAATGATTGAAAAATAAAGCTGACCTTCTGTTTACGCAGCGCGGCTTTTTGCTCTTCATTCAGTGGGGATAACGCCACGCCATCGAGCCAAATTTCGCCAGAGGTAGGCGTATCAAGCGCCGCAAGCAGCCCGAGCAGGGTAGACTTGCCCGAACCCGACGGGCCAAGAATAGCCACACTCTCACCTTGCTTGACATCTAAGTTAATGCCCTTGAGGATAGTGAGCGTTCCTTCCTGAGTAGTCACTGATTTTTCGAGGTTAACAACATTGATGGCACTGTTTTTTAAGATGACGTTAGACATAGGATCCTTCTTATATAAATCGTTCTGGTATCAATCGCTAAGATTAAAATCAATGGCGAAGACCCTGGGGGCATTCATCCTATTGAGTGTATTCATGGCCACGCCAGCGCACGCGGCAAAGGTGTTGATCCTCGGCGACAGCTTAGGCGCTAGCTATGGCATGGCAGAGCAGTCAGGCTGGGTGGCGCTGCTGCAAAAAAATCTGCCCGAACATCAATTTACTAATGGCTCAGTGAGTGGCGAAACCACAGCGGGCGGCTTACGCCGATTACCCGCCTTACTCGATTCCGTTGCCCCCGACCTTGTGGTCGTTGAACTGGGTGGTAATGATGGTTTACGTGGATTCCCCCCAACGCAACTTGAAAATAATCTAATCCAAATCATTACCCTAGCCAAAGATAGCGGCGCAAAAGTGCTGCTGACCGAGATCATGGTACCGCCTAACTATGGCCCTCGCTACACCCAAAAGTTCACCCAAGTGTATCAAGACATATCCAAAACACAGGATATCGTGTTGATCCCCTTCTTTATGCAGGATATCGCGCCCCATCCAGAATTAATGCAGCGGGATGGCATTCACCCCAACGAAAAGGCGCAGGCGCAGATAGCAACTTGGATGCAACCATGGATAGAAGATGCGTTAACCCAATAAAATAGCTGCAATTTTAAGCTGTCGAACCGCTTACTTAGCTAAACTCATGCTCAACGGATAAAAACGTGTTCTAACGCAAGATTAACCCTATAGATAAACAGTAAAATTCGTGTTAGCAAATGGTTAACTCAAACAAGGAGTCAATATGTCCCTTAGCCATCAGCAAAAAGTGTACATACCCAAGGAAGCCCGTACCAATCAATACATCACAGCCGAAATCAAGGTGACGGATGAACTACTGAGTCAATATCCTGATTATCAAAGCTGTTATCAAACCTTAAGCCGTTTGATATTTAATTTGGCAGAACAACACGATCTGCGTAATGTCCACGTGATCACTAACGATAAACTGCCTGTTGTCCGTTACCACACCGAAGCCTATTGCTTCCAAACCACTGAACAAATTCTATTTTTTTATAATCCAGCCTACCACGAAGCCCAAAATTTATTCTCGCAAGAAAACTATCGCGCCCGTAAACTGCGCATTGTCTTCCTTGCCACGGGTGAAGATATCCGCAGTAATTCTGCCAGTTTCCACATTAGAGTGCGCGAATTACTGACAAAATTGATGCCTTTAATGCCGATAAGCGATCTTAAAGTTAAGGTCCGCGACCATCAGCATTTATCCTATGATCTGTTCGCAAAAGCCAAGGGCTATAAAGAAACCTATGGCTATAAACTGCGTGCCATCGGCCCAAGATATAAAGCCAGAAAGTGCGAATTACCAGAGAACGTCAGCTCTCTCACTTATGTAACAGTAAGCTTGCCACTGAGTCGTAAACTTAAGCAGGGTTTATTACCTGACTCAGCAACCGACTTTACGCCTTTATATCAACACCTTGAAGATTGCTTCCTCAAAGCGGCAGCCAACAGACAATTGACGCGTCTTGCCATGATAGCAAACGGCTTAACCCCGCTGGTGCGTAACAGTAAGTTTGAAAAACTCGACAGCAAAGCCGAAGTACAAATGATAGGGTTCGATCCTAATGCGACTGAGCAACAAGTGATCCGTCGCTGGAATGCCGATAACTTAGTCGAAGCCGCGCACTTCACCATAGTCGCGGGCACCAAAGACTGTGATGATTCAGGCTTCGGACGCTTTATGAACAATGTAGAAACAGCCCTGAAGGCCTTCGCCGCAGATATCGGTATCGACCCGGAGCGTGAAGATCTCGTCGTACGCTTCCATCAACATATCAGCTATCAAATCTGATTAACGCGACATTCAATTCGCGAAAAACCAAAGGGCGCATTCAGCGCCCTTTTCTTTCTGAATGTATTTAAGCTGATATCGGTGATGGGTATAACTTAGCTTTTCAACCAATGCTTTATGATAGTCACCACTTTATCGTAATCATCATCAAAGCTATGGCCACCGTCTAACTCCATCACAGTCACATTCGGCTGTTTTACTACTGGGCACAAATGCTTAGGGGCATCATCGTCTTTGCCATATAAGCACAGCATAGGCACTGTCTTCTGTTTATTTACCTCGGGCAACGTCAGATAACTTGCGGACTCATTGCTAGACGTGACGATTTCACTCACATGCACTTCAAAATCCGACGTCTGTGAAGGTGACAATAACACCCCACCGAGGATCTTATGTCGATACTTGAGTGGCAGATCATTAAGCACAAAAGGTATGATTTCGGCGCCAAAAGAATAACCAACCAATACCACCTTTTGTGTGCCAAATTCGGCCTCGTACTTATCGATAATGGCCATAGTATCTTGAGTCACATCCTTGGGATCTTTTTGTTTCCAATAGTATTTTAGCGAACTCCACCCCACCACTGGCCAGCCCTGCTGTTGCAATAACTGGCTCACACCTTGATCTAAATTAGCCCAGCCACCATCGCCACTCATAAAGATGACTAAGGGCGGCTTTTTCGCACTCGCTTGATCATTCGCGCCGCTAGCAACTGGCAGAAGTGTCAGGCCGAGTGAGTCAGCAAAGTCATCGGCTAAGACACTAAAGCTACTACAAAACATCATCATAAGGCTGAGTATTTTCACAAAGGATTTATTCATCGTTCACCTACTTTTTAAATACACCGGTTGCACCACGACTCGTTAATGTCACTAAACTGCCCACTACAATTGGCAGAGATAATCCGCCATAACAAATCAAATACTTGGCCTCCCACGTTGGATTAAACTTATCCTTGTATCTTCTAAGCCCCTGAAAGTTATAAAACTTATTACCCTTCTTATACACAACCTTCGCCAACTTAGTCCAAAATGGCACCAACGCTCTGTTGGTCAAGCCTGACATCGGCGCCATCCCGAGATTAAACCTCTGATAGCCTTGCTGTTTTCCCCATAGCAATAGTTCAGTAAACAGAAAATCCATGATGTTACTGCTCGATAATTTAGGCTCGTAACGCATGAGATCGACAGAAAATTCAACCTGAGCGGCACTCGCCCAAATATTTGAAAACGCCACGAGTTCACCATTTGCATACACTAATGCCATAGGTGTCGAACACAGATAGGCTGCAGAGAAATAGCCGACAGAAAACCCCTTTTCGCGCCCTTGCTTCGCCTTCAGCCAAGTCGATGATATGGCTTCTAATTGCGGCAGTATGGCCCTCACTTGGCTCGCCTCAATCACTGCAAAACTTAAGCCTTCACGCTGCGCCTTGGCATGACTCTGGCGCAAACTCCGATAGCGACTCGACGGTAAGTCAAATTGGTCGAGCTGAACAATCGCCTCCTCGCCTAATTTATATAAACCTAATCCTTGCTCTAAAAAGCTCGGCAGGTATTTTTGCGTCACTTGATAAAACACCGGCCAACCATCGTAGGCATCGCATAACTCCCTAAACTGCCACAATAAATCATCAAATTTATGTTGATTACCAATTGGATCGCCCATTACCACCCAGCAATGTCCAGCCCTTGCATACATAAGAAAGGCGTCTTTATCCTCGTTAAATAGGATTGATTTATCTTGCACTAAGGCTAAATAGCCATGACTGCTCGGCGACTGCGCGACAATCTCCATCGCCTGCTTTAATGAAGGCGTATCCAGTTGTGGTGATTTAAGCTGAGTTCGTGACGAGAAATAGCGCACGACAAAGGCAAGCACGATAAAGATAGCAATCGCTCCTCCTCGCAATGCTCGTGATACATGGCTATCGGGGGAGAAGGTAAACCAGAGTGAATGATCATAATCAACATCTTGATAGGAGAAAAATAATACCCAAATCATCAAGAATAAGGCGGCAGAAAGTGATAACAGCCAACCAAAAGAGTATTTAATCCCAACGACTGAACCCTTTCGATAAAACAAATTATCACATGGCAACATCAATGCGTAAACTAATCCTATCGCAAGTGATATTTCCCATTCTGCGCCCTTAAGCATAATAAATAACACGCCTACCAACAGCAATTTTTTCGTCAATACAAAAGCGTTATGGTAGCGTTTAAATAATCCATGGGATAACAACAATAGCAAGACACCACTCACACTCAAAATGATGCTCGATATTTCGATGATCGGCAGCGGTACTAATTCGCCTAACCAGTGATATTTATGGATAATAGAAGGGTTAACCACTGACAAGAGTAATACCAAACCCGAGCTAAATACGCTGATACTCAGTAGCGGTGGTAATAGTTGGCGGATAAATGCAATTCGAGTATTTAATTTTACAATTTTATCTTTATTTGACAGCGCGATCGTAATAACAAAGTATGCCAAAGAAATTAAAAATGGAATAATGTAATAAATGATCCGATAGACAATAATGGCGCCGAGGATTTGCTCAACCGGTAAATATTGCGATAAGGCCACAGTCACGACGGACTCGAACACCCCAATACCACCCGGCACATGGGCAAGCACCCCTAGCGCATTCGCAACAAAGAAAATACTTAAGACCTGTATATAGCCCAAATTTTCTACCGCTGGCAGTAAGCTATAAAACAAGGTTCCTACGACAATCCAATCAAGTGAAGACACCAGCAACTGTCTTAAAGATACAGATAACAGAGGTGGCGTAATTTCAAAGCCACGAAAGTTAAATGGCTTTTTCCGCAGCACACTCATCAGTAAATAACCCAATACACTGAGCAGCATGCCAATACCGATCACTGTCGTTAATGAAAATAGCCATGTTGGCAAAGGTAAGGCTGATAATTGTTCAGAGGGAAAGCATACCAGTGCAATACCACAAATAAAAAAGAGTCCGAGGAAGAATGTCACTGAACATGAAATGACTATTTGAGTGATTTTATTACCACTTAAGCCGAGTTCGGAATAAAATTTATATCTTATCGACGTCCCCGTTAACAAAGAGAACCCAATGGTATTGGAGAAGGTAAAACCTAAAAAAGAAATAGGGACTATTTTACGATAAGGTATCTCCTTGTCGACATTTCGAACGGCAATAAAATCGTACAAGGTTAATAAAGAGTAACTGCCCACTGTGAGTAGTACTGCACATAACAACTCAACAAATGAAAATCCTTTAACCTCTTTAATAATGTCACTTAATTGATATTCTTGTTCTAAATTATAAAGCAAGAGTAATGAGACAGTGAATATTATAAGGCTAATAAACACCCGCACTCGTCTCCCCATGTTAATCTCCAGCACCTAAGATTGATTCAGCTAAGGTTATTTAACGTCAACATTGAAACAGCATTAAAAATTAATTAACTTTAGTTTAATTTTTAACACCACTTTATCGACGGGATTTTTAACATAGGGATTTTTCATTCGCAATGAATTTACGCATTTGCTGCATGACGTTTTATTAATGTGCTTAACAAACTGATAGCAATAGTGAGTTAATGATTTTAAATTGAGGGGGGAATAATATAAAAGCTAAAAAAATTTGCAATAGATACGCAGCTTTGGGCGTTAAGCCAAACAGAAAAGTGTGAATACTCAAAAAGTATCCACACTAGATTCAATTACATTGGACGGTTTTTCTCGATAAGACGATTAAAAATAGCATTCACAGATAAAGAGGCGCCATGGGCAATTTTAGCGGCAAGTTTCTTTCTCACCTGATAACGCATCTTATACACAGTGCGCTCTGCGGCAAGTGACATAATCACATCATCACTGGTCGAAATCGCATCAACCAACCCTAATTCAATGGCTTGCTGGCCGTACCAATGCTCGCCAGTAGCCACTTTCACTAAATCCAACTCAGGGCGATATTTACCGACAAACGCTTTGAATAAGACGTGGGTTTCTTCGAGTTCTTCTTGAAACTTCTGTCTTCCCTCATCGGAGTTTTCACCAAACACTGTCAAAGTGCGTTTAAAATTACCGGCGGTATGTTGCTCATAATCGATTTCATGCTTTTTCAGCAAACGATTAAAGTTCGGCAGTTGAGCAACAACACCAATTGAACCAACAATTGCAAAAGGCGCCGCATAAATTTTATTCGCAACACAGGCCATCATATAACCGCCACTGGCAGCCACTTTATCAACGCATACTGTTAGCGGAATATCGGCTTGGCGTAAACGGTCAAGCTGGCTGGAGGCTAAACCATAGCCGTGCACCATACCGCCGCCACTTTCGACATTAACAACCACTTCATCGCCTTTTTCCGCAATAGCTAAAATGGCACTGATTTCTTCACGCAGTGACGCAACCTCAGCGGCATCGATACTGCCCTTAAAATCGATCACGAACACTTTGCCCGTGCAGGCATCATCAGCAGCTTTGTCTTTCGCCTTTTCTTCTGCCTTTAATTGCTTTTCATAGGCTTTGAATTGCTTCTTTGAAAGGAGTTCTTCTTTTAAGCCATGCTTCAGTTCTTCTAACTCTTCAGACAGGTTAGTGATCCTCAGCTCGCCCTTATCTGACTTATGTTTAACAGTGGAAGCCAACACCACAATAATAACCGCAACGATTGCGACCACTATCGTGACGGCTTTCGCCAAAAACATTCCATACTCGTATAAAAATTCCAAAGTGCTCTCCGTTAGGGCGTTACATCAATCAGTCAATTGCGCGCTATTCTAACAGCCTAAAGGCCCATAAAAAAACCCAGCATTCGCTGGGTTTTTCCGATTAAGCGCAGATTAGTTAGGACAAGTCGCAATGACATCGCTGTTTGTCACTAAAATCGTCGCATCACCTTTACCTGCAGTCGCAGCATAGTTTGCCACTTGAGTCTGCATTTCAACGGTAGCAGCAGCAGCCATACCATCTGTAGCGTCCGTTTCACCTGGGCTCACAATCGAACTATGGTGACCTTTAGAGAAACGCACAACGCCATGACCTTTACTGGTACTATCGACACAAGGTAGGCCAATAGCAGATATCAACGGCTCAGTGCCCGATAACGGAAAGTTATCTACCCGGTTCGGTAACACTTGATCAGGTAAGTTACCATTGCCATCACCGGCGATTTCAATCAAATGAACAGGTAAGTCCGTCGCCTTTAACGTAGCGGCATGGTTAATTGGATCAGCAGAATCCACAGCCGTTTGAACCGCAAAGGCAAACGTAGGAATAAACTGGGCATATACTGCCTGCACCAGTGCCTCATATTCAGGACTCCCCACCTCATATCCTGCAGTATTAGCCTTATCGACCAGCGCTTGGAAAGTCGCAGATGCCTTGATATTGCTAAACAGCACTGGACCAAAGGTTGCAGAACCCGCAAATGATCCTGCTAATCCCCCTGCAGGCGCTGCTAGGGATAAGGCATTGATGCCATACGCATTTGGCAAGGCATCACCCGTTGCAGGGTTCTTCATGCCAGTGCTGGCATAGGTCGCAAAATCGGTGCCGACAATCGCGCCTAAACTCAGACCTTGAGCACTGATTTTAGACACGTCAAATACTTGTGGCTGACCTGCTTGTGCTAAGCCCTGTGCTAATCCTGTTAGAGCAAGACGAACACCTAAATGGTCCATCGTCGCTTGACGGAAATTATCACGAACCGACAAAGTGCTAGAGATATTCACGAACACCAGCGGATTACCATTTTTAAAGGCATCTGGTGTACCGACTACAGCCCCAAAAGAAGGATCGGTCGCAGAGACTTCATAAACCCCATCGCCGTTAGCATCGAATGAGCGCGCCCCATGCAGTGGCATATCGATAGCAATAGTTGCAACGCCCATGGCCGCATACGAACCCGCATAGGCCAGTGACATTTCTTTGCCGCCACCTAAACCGTGCAGTGCGATTGTGGTTGGCCAACCCGCTGTCGGCGGAGTAAAGGGAATACCTTGTTGCTGATAAAAGTCCGCTAATCTTGCCGCATTAGGCATAGAAATCAGTACAGGTACGGTTTCATATCCTTTAATCGCTGGAATTGGGTTGAACTTGGTCAGATGCTTAGTTTTATCTACCGCTGCACCATCGTCTAACAACCAAGTTTTACCCGCCATTAGAGACGGATTGGCTAACGCATCGGCAGGGTTCGCAATACCATTGGCCACGGCTTGCATACCAAAATTATTTTGGCTGAGTGTGCCCGCTTGCAAAGCTAATAGTACCGAGACTGGACTATCGCCTTGTGCTTTCCAATGACCATTAATTAATGGTTTACCTTCAGCTGATAAACAACTGACCGAAGAGCAGTCACCGTAAATCGGCAGTTTAATTTTGGCGGTATATACATCGGCTAAACTTGATACCACGTAGGCAGCTCCAGCAGCCGGTGTTAAGCCCGCAGCTTGTGCAACGGTATAACCCGCTGGCGTTGGCATCTGAGCAAAGCTGGGGGCATAAGGCGCGCCCTTTGCCATCAGCAGTTTAGTCGTTTCATAGACGTTAGCGACAGACTGAGTCGTAAACAGTCCAGAGTAGCTTATGGTAGAAGGATCGACATTATGGGCCGCAGCAATGCCTTTCTCATAGCTGTTCACTAAGGTTTGCAGCATCAATTGATCGGGTGTTTCTAATGGCAATGTCGTGATGTCCAGCTTCAACAAACCATAAGTAGTTGAAGGCGCAATGCCACGACCTTCAGAATCTTGAATAAGATTGGTTGTCGCATAAATATACGACTGCCCAGCTTTGAGTGGCTTAAGCGGCACGATCACCACTTTATTGCCTGATGCGGTGGATACAAAGTCAACGCCAAACTGAAGTTCTGCTCCGACTTTACACGCTGAAACTGACGGTTTAGCAGTACATTCAGCATCAGAAGACAATGGACCACCGACAGTGGCCTCAAACATTCTTACTGCGCCAGGTTGTGCAACCGATGCCGCCATTAAGGTCAGCGGTGTGCCGTCGTGTTTTTTCGCTAAATCAATATCAATGGAAATCGGTGATGTTGTCGACCAGCCATCTAACGCCCCAAGCGCGATTTGTGGATCAACATAATTGCCTGAGCTTTCACCCGGAATCGATAATGTGCCATCCTTGGTACCACTGAATAGCAAATCATTCGGTAATGGTACTTTTGAATTAGCAGGGTCGAACACCATGTGCGATTCAGGGACGAGTGGTTCTGTCTTATCCTTGAGATCGTTATAACTGTCCTCACCACATCCTGTGAGGCCCAGTGCAGATGCAATCGCAACACCCAAAATGAGTCTTTTCATCTTTTTTCCCCAAATCTTGTTGTAATAGTTTTGTTTTCCCCAAGAAATTAGTCACAATAGCTTTTAAATCTGTGACCAATAGGGCTTATGTTAGCCCCTAACTCATTTCAAGTTAACGTAAAAATATTGAGTTAGCCACAAGTTTGTCACAAACATTTTAGCTATTTATAACAAAGTTTCATTCATTTGTTTGAAACATGCGTTTATCACTTCGGCGACTCTAGAAGTGGCGGGCATTCTCGCCAAGAGGAAAAAGAGACTCATGTTGGAATATCAAGCAGCAAAAGATTTACTCAAAGGCAAAACAATTTTAGTGACAGGCGCTGGCGCAGGCATAGGTCGCACCGCTGCCATTGAGTTTGCAAAGCACGGCGCCACTGTGATTTTACTCGGTAAAACAGTGAAAAAACTAGAAGCGGTTTACGATGTTATCGAACAAGCCGGTTATCCAAAACCTGCCATAGTGCCATTAGATCTTAAGGGCGCGACGGAGCAAAATTATCGCGATATGGCCGATACCATAGCCGAGCAATTCGATCATTTAGACGGCTTATTACATAACGCGAGCCTGCTCGGTGCCCTAGGCCCGTTTGAACACATAGATATTCCATCACTCGAAGACGTACTCAAAGTGAACGTCACGGCCCAAGTTATGCTAACTAAAGCATTACTACCTGTGATGCGCCAAGCGCCCAGTGCATCGATTATCTTCACGTCGAGCAGTGTGGGTCGTCAAGGCCGCGCCTACTGGGGACCTTATGCCTTCTCTAAGTTTGCCACCGAAGGCATGATGCAAGTCCTCGCCCATGAGTGCGATGGCACCTCGGTTCGCGTCAACAGTATCAATCCAGGTGCTACCCGCACTGAGATGCGTGCTAAAGCCTACCCTGCTGAGAATCCATTGGATCTCAAAACCGCAGAAGAGATCATGCCGACCTATTTATATCTGATGGGTCAAGATGCTAGCACAGTGAACGGTCAGCAGTTCAACGCTCAGTAATCACATCGCTTATCGGTTTAGCAGTATGATTTAGCAATAATAAAGGGCCTATTGATGGCCCTTTATTATTTTAGATATTCGCAAGATGGAGCTCTGTATTAATCCATGGCAATAAGCAGCATAAAGACGCCGCACCGCTAATGTTAACTCAACTGAATTTTTGCAAAATAAATCATTGTTTTAGCTTTAGCGGCTCTGCTTGATTCATCAAGCGAATTTTGCGTATCCAGCTGTGAGTCAGCTAACTCATGGCTTGAGTAATAACTTACCCACAACTCATTTCCATCAATCACTACGCCCGCATAACTGGTATCGCCCTTCGATGGCAGTGTCAATAGTTCTTGAACCACGCCAGTATCTGGATGAATTTCAACTAAAGCCGTTCGAACTTGTTCATCATATAAGCGCACCACAGCCAACAGGCGGGATTGATACATCAACATCACAGGCCCACCAATGCGCTTATCGAGTTCTTGCCATTGCCAATCGGTAAATGGCGCTAGGCTGCGGCCGAGTAAACCAACAAATTCAGGGCCCTAAACGGGATCGCGCCTCAAGAGACAAAAGCCGCTGTCTTGATCAAAAACAATGGCTGTTTCATTGACATAACCTTGATTATTAAACAGCTTTAGCCAAGTCTTGAAGTGTACGCCATCATCGCTCTTATACAAACGAGTGTCACCATCAGGTCCTGGGCGATAGCCCACACCATAGAGTGTATTTTGATGTTCAGTTAAGCGCCATAACCAATAGCCCTTATCAGCTATCTTTAGCGCATCCGACCACGATCGCCCATCGGCTGAGCGCCAAAGATGTGATTGTATACCCGACTTATTATGTAAGGTCCCGCCACCGAGTAAAAGCAATTCCCCTTGATATTCAATCAGTTTGCCATCGCGTAAATCAGCCTCATCCGAACGAATAAGCGCCACGCTCTGCCACGTCTCACCGCCATCCACTGAACGTAGAATACGTAGCGCACCATCGGGTGACACATGGGCAGTCCCTTCACGGAAAACACAAAAAAGTGCTTCCTGAAACGCGATTAAATCGGTAAATGCATTATGGGCCGCTTGCTCCCAAATCCGTCGCACTGAAATTAGCTTCATCCATTCACTCCTCAATCCAACTGAGACTTGTTATAACATAGCTGCAAATAACAGAAAGCAAAAAGGCCGCTTAGCGGCCTTTTTCATTGGGATAAAACAACTTAGCTGCGCTGACGCGATGGCTTAGGTTTTCCCGAACCTGTCACTTTATGCTTACGTACTGCGCGGCGAATTTTAGCACTTTTCACCTGTGCACGAGCTACGCTGTGTTTATCGGCAGCAAGCATAGTGCGGGTTTCAGCTTCTAAACCTGCTAGTTTACGCAAGTAGTTAACTTGCTCCATTGGCAATTCAACCCAGCCACCCCGTGGCAGTGATTTTGGCAATTCAACCATACCGTAACGGATACGGATCAAACGGCTCACTTGCACTTCTTGGGATTCCCACAGACGGCGCACTTCGCGGTTACGACCTTCACGTAAACACACATGCCACCATTGGTTCATGCCTTCACCACCCGCTGGCTTGATGCTATCAAACTGCGCTGGGCCGTCTTCTAACATCACGCCGGTACGTAAACGTTGTACTGTGGCTTCAGGGATTTCACCAAAGGTACGCACTGCGTATTCGCGGTCGACTTCGTTCGATGGATGCATTAAGCGGTTTGCTAATTCACCATCTGAGGTAAACAGTAATAAACCAGAGGTGTTGATGTCTAAACGACCTACCGCAACCCAGCGTGAATCACGCACTTTAGGTAAGCGATCGAATACCGTTGGACGGCCTTCAGGATCTTTACGACTACAAATTTCGCCTTCAGGTTTATGGTATGCCAATACTCGACAGATCACGTCTTCGGCAGACTTTAACGAAATGGCTCTGCCATCGATACGCACTTTGGCATCGGCTTCAATCCGATCCCCAAGGCTAGCAATTTCACCATCAATACTAACTCGGCCTGCAGCAATCCATGCCTCCATCTCACGACGGGAGCCATGGCCTGCACGGGCCAAGACTTTCTGCAATTTTTCACTCATTAGTATTTTGCTCTTCTGACTGTTCCGGCGTTAATCTCACACTTGAAAAAACCGCCTGCAATGACTCAGTATCCGACAGCGGCGGTAAATCCGCTAAGGTGTCTAAGCCAAAATATGCTAAAAATTCTAAGGTAGTGGCATATAACGCGGGTCGCCCCGGTACTTCTTTATGGCCAACTACTTTAATCCAATGTCTATCTGACAAACTTTTTATGATGTGACTACTAATGGCCACACCGCGCACCTGTTCAATATCGCCGCGAGTCACAGGTTGACGATAAGCAATCACCGCCAAGGTTTCTAATGTCGCACGCGAATATTTAGGCGCCTTTTCTTGCCACAGGGGCTGCAAAAAAGGACTCAAGACTTCTAAGGTCTGGAAGCGATAACCCCCAGCGACTTTCACAAGTTGCACACCTCTGTCTTGATAATCCTGCTGCAGCTCATCCAATGCAGCTTTTATTTTGTCTCTGGAAACCGTGAAATCCACCAATACCGTGTCTTTCAACATTTTCGCCGACAAGGGTTTCCCCAATACAAACAAACTCGCTTCAATAAGCTGTTTTAATTGAGTCGGATTTATCTGCATCAATTAATAGGCCTTAACGTAAATAGTTGAAAACGGTTCTGTTTGGTACAATTCAACCAATAATTCTTTGACTAATTCCATCAGTGCTAAGAAGGTCACGACCACGCCTGCACGGCCTTCAGCTACGGTAAATAAACGTTCAAATGCCGTAAAATCTTCCGAGTTCAGCATGGCTAAAATCTGGCTCATGCGCTCACGCGTCGATAACTGTTCACGCTTAACGTGATGATCTTCATTGGCATCGATACGTTTGAGCACATCGCCAAAGGCGCGGGCAATTTCAAACAACGAGACTTCTGGCGGGATCATTAACGGCTTAATGTCAGGTGCTGCCACTGCTTTGGCTTGAAACACATCCCGCTCGAGCCGCGGCAAATCATCGAGTTTTTGCGACGCTTCTTTAATCACTTCATAGGCTTTCAACTGACGGATCAATTGCGCCCGAGGATCTTCCTCAACCTCATCTTCAGCCACCATACGCGGCAGCAGCAAACGGGATTTAATCTCGGCAAGCGTTGCCGCCATCACTAAGTAATCGGCAGCAAGTTCAATTCGAGCCTGAGTCAGCAACGTAATATATTCTAAATACTGCGCGGTGATTTGCTGAATGGGTAAATCGACAACGTCTAATTTTTGCTTACGGATCAAATATAAAAGTAAATCCAATGGGCCTTCAAAGGACTCAAGGAACACTTCTAATGCCTCCGGCGGAATAAACAAATCCAGTGGCATTTCGGTCATCGCCTGACCGCGAATAACGGCTAAGGGTAAACTCTGTTGCGTGCCCTGCATCCGCTATCTTGCTCCGTTAACGCTGCGCGAGCCAACTTAGGCTAACGCCAAACGCGCGATTATACCTGTAAATCTGCGGCGATAAAACTGCCAAATGTGCACAGCCGCTCGCCGCATCGCTCACTCGCATCCACTACAGATGCTGGATTTAGAGAAAAGGCGTGATATCACCCGCGCCTTCACGCAAAATTTCGGCGCCATCTTCAGACATATCAATCACTGTCGTCGGCTTTTCGCCTAAATAACCGCCATGGATAATCACATCCACTTGATGCTCGAGCAAATCGCGAATTTGTTCAGGATCAGACTCGGCAAATTCTGCATTTGGCATCACCAAACTGGTCGACATCAGCGGCGCATCTAAGGCTTCAAGCAACGCCAGTGCGATCACATTGTCGGGCACACGAATACCTATGGTCTTTTTCTTGTCATTTTGCAGACGACGCGGCACTTCTTTGGTCGCTTTAAAAATGAACGTATAAGGCCCAGGCGTGCAACTTTTTAGGATGCGATACGCCTGATTATCCACTTTGGCGTAGGTCGCAAGCTCAGATAAATCGCGGCACATCAATGAAAAGTTATGATCGTTCTCGATTTGACGAATTCTCGCCATCCGCGTCATCGCATCTTTCTCACCAATCAAGCAGCCTAAGGCATAACCCGAATCGGTAGGATAAACAATCACACCGCCCGCTTTTAAGGCGGCAACAGCTTGACTGATAAGGCGTGTTTGCGGATTTACTTCATGTACATAAAAAAACTGACTCATGGTCGTTTCACCCAAGATTCCGATTGCCAGACCCAATCAATACCTTGGGGCTGATACAGATTTTTTCCTAATTCGATCCAATTACTTGGAAAGTGAAAATCACTCCCTATCGATGCAAGCAATTGATTTTGTAAGCTCAAGGCCACAAGGTTGGCCCTGTCGTCTAATGTTTGCTGGCCAAGTACCACTTCCATGGCATCTCCACCCGCTTCTTTATATTCGCGCACTAAGCGCTTAAGCCATTTTGCCGATAACTTATAACCACTGGGATGCGCCAACACAGCTAATCCACCCGCGTTATGAATGATATCGATGGCGCTGGCCATATCACCCCAATTATTGGGGACATAACCGGTTTTACCGCGGGCAAGGTAGCGTTTAAATACGCTCGGCATATCCACAGCATGACCATTTTCAGCCATCCAACGGGCGTAATGTCCACGGCTCAATGCCGCTTCACCCGCCAACGCCTTGGCACCTTCGTAAGCGCCTTCAATACCGGCCTTGGCTAATCTATGGCCAATTTCTTGGGCGCGTAATTCACGTAACTCACGCTGGTTTTCTAAAAATGCTAATAACGCAGGATTATCCGCATCGAAGTTAAGCGCAACTATGTGGATATCATAACTGTTCCAGCGAGTAGAGATTTCTACGCCAGAGATCAATTTCAATGGTTCTGCTTGCGATAGATTAAAGGCACGGGCTTCGGGTAAACCTGCTACCGTGTCGTGGTCAGTAATCGCAAATAACTGCACGCCCTTTTCAAGGGCTCTAGCCACCAATTCAGACGGAGTTAACTGACCGTCGGATGCGGTCGTGTGGCTGTGCAGATCAGCCAATATGCTTTGAGTATTCATGGGGCTATTGTACGTGAATTTGTTAATAAATGCGCTGCTATCTCGCATTTTGTGGCTGTGTGACTTAAATTTTCTGCGTCATTAAAGTGAATAAATCGCAGAAAATGAAAAATATTCAATTGACATTCGACCCCAGCTAAGGTTTTCTATACACCAATTACTGAATTAGCGAGACCCTTTTGAATGACACATATTAACGCTTCATTAAACATCATTTGGTGGTGGCACTTCCCAACTTAGCGGGTGGTGTGAAGCTCTGTGCTCATTTGAAAGTGACCAGAATCAACAAGAAGCCCGCAGAAATGCGGGCTTTTTTGTTAGGTGCGAAAAATGTCGGCAGACTCGGGTAACAAGATTAAGAAAGCGAGATAACTCATGATGTTAAAGACATTTTATAAGGTAGCTGGAGTATGAACATGCCCAAACAGACATTCGCACGCTCAAGCACACTCAAGGCGGCATTAACCTACCACAGTGATCCACTGCGCTTGTATCAGCACATTACCCAAGATGCGCCCCATACTATGTTGTTGGAATCGGCCGAAATCGACAGTAAAGATCACTTAAAAAGCATGGTGATGACCCATGCCGCCATGATGATCCGCTGCGACGGTTATCAACTGACCTTTACCGCACTGACCGACAATGGCGCGAGCTTACTTGCCCCAATCGAAACCTTCTTCAGCGCGAGCGGCGATCGTGCTGATATGAGTGCCAATCTAGTCCGTGATAACTTGACCTTAGTGGTGACGCTGCAAAAAGACACTCAGCTGCAGGATGAAGATGCACGCCTAAAATCTACCTCGCCACTCGATGGCCTACGGATGTTTATCCAGCAGATTGATTGTGGCACTCATACTGACAGCCAAAGTAAACCCGCCTTTGAGGATCTATTTTTAGGTGGCGTGCTGGCCTACGACTTGATTGATACCGTCGAACCGCTGCCAGCCGTACCGAACCGCGATAATGATTGTCCAGACTACTTATTCTACCTCGCTGAAACCTTAATCCTGATTGACCATAAACTGAAACAAGCCGACATCATTACCCATAATTTCAGCCGTGATTCAGTCCAGTATGCCGCCATCACCGCAGCGCTGAGCGAGCGAGTACAGCTGTTAAGCACCCAATGTAAAACTCTGGGTAATTCACCTGCCGATGTGCCGACACTGGTCGCCATCGACGCTACTGAGCAAGTCAATATTTCCGATGAGGTGTTCAAACAAACCGTTATCGATTTGAAAGAACACATTATTGCGGGCGATATTTTCCAAGTGGTGCCATCGCGTAGCTTTAGTTTACCTTGCCCGAATACCTTAGGGGCTTATCGCGCCCTGCGTCTAACTAACCCAAGCCCTTATATGTTTTATTTCAGGGGCCAAGATTTCACCCTTTTTGGCGCCTCACCCGAAAGCGCACTCAAATACGAAGCCAGCAGTAATCAAGTCGAAGTCTACCCGATTGCCGGCACCCGTAAACGCGGCAAAACCGCCACGGGCGAGATTGATTTTGACTTAGACAGCCGCATTGAACTTGAACTGCGTTTAGATAAAAAAGAACTGTCAGAACACTTAATGCTGGTCGATTTAGCGCGCAACGATATCGCGCGTATCAGCCAAAGCGGCAGCCGTAAAGTCGCCGAATTATTGAAAGTTGATCGCTATTCCCACGTGATGCACCTCGTCAGCCGCGTAACGGGTCAACTGCGCCAAGACTTAGATGCGCTGCATGCTTATCAGGCCTGTATGAATATGGGTACTTTAGTTGGCGCGCCCAAAGTAAGCGCATCACAACTGGTTCGCCAAGCGGAAAAAGCCCGTCGCGGCAGCTACGGCGGCGCAGTGGGTTACCTTAATGCTCTGGGTGACATGGACACCTGTATTGTGATCCGCTCGGCCTTTGTTAAAAATGGCACCGCCTTTATTCAAGCGGGCGCGGGCGTCGTGTTTGATTCGGATCCCCAAAGTGAGGCTGACGAAACCCGTCAAAAAGCCCAAGCCGTGATTTCGGCCATCAAAATGGGCGCTGGGCTGCCAGTCAATGAATCATCAGCGAATGACGCGTCAGCGCAATCCACTTCAGTAGAATATAAATAGGAGCCAAACATGAAACTCTATCTACTCGATAACTTTGACTCCTTTACCTACAACCTAGTGGATCAATTTCGCAGCCTAGGCTGTGAAGTGGTGATTTACCGCAACGATGTTGCCGCCGACTTTATTGCTGAAAAACTGCTTAACGAACAAGAACCCGCAGCGCTGGTGTTATCACCCGGTCCTGGTGCGCCCCATGAAGCAGGCTCTATGATGGCGCTTATCGCCAAAGTCGCGGGCAAGGTGCCTATGCTGGGGATCTGCCTTGGACATCAAGCTATGGTGGAATATTACGGCGGCACAGTAGCGCGCGCACCTTTTGTAGTGCACGGCAAGGCAAGCCCAACTTTCCATGATGGCACTGGCGTATTTGCCGGTTTGCCCTCTCCCCTGCCCGTTGCCCGTTATCACAGTCTAGTCGCCACTCAGGTGCCTGATTGCTTACAAGTAATCGCAACGACTGATGCTATGCCGATGGCAATTTTGCACCCTGAGCACAGAGCCGTTGGCTTTCAGTTCCACCCAGAATCGATTCTAACGACGTTGGGCAGCACACTGCTCATTCAAACCTTGGCCTTTCTTACCCAAGAGATGACATTTCTACCCCAAGAGATGAAAACAGGAGTAAGCGCATGAGTACCAACCCTATTCAGCCTTTACTCGACATTTTATACCAAGGTAAAAGTTTAAGCCGCGAGCAAACCTTTGAGATTTTTAGCGCGTTAATTCGCGGAGAAATGAGTGAAGCTGCAATGGCGGGAATGTTAGTTGCGCTGAAAATGCGCGGCGAGACTATTGATGAGATCAGCGGCGCCGCCGATGCCATGCGCGCCGCTGCCAAGGCTTTTCCCTACTCGAATGGCGATAGCATTAACAATGGCATCGTTGACATAGTTGGCACGGGTGGCGATGGCTTTAATACCATTAACATTTCCACCACCGCAGCCTTTGTGGCCGCAGCGGCGGGCGCTAAGGTCGCCAAACACGGCAATCGTAGCGTATCGAGTAAATCGGGCTCATCGGATCTTTTGGCACAGTTTGGCATCGACTTAACCATGTCGCCAGACACCGCAAGTCGTTGCCTTAACGCATTGAATCTGTGCTTTTTGTTTGCGCCCCACTACCATGGCGGGGTAAAACATGCGGTGCCCGTAAGACAAGCATTGAAAACGCGCACTTTATTCAATGTGTTAGGGCCGCTAATTAACCCCGCACGACCTGAGTTTATGTTACTTGGCGTGTATAGCCCTGAGTTAGTCTTACCGATAGCGAAAGTATTAAAGGCGCTTGGCACAAAACGCGCTATGGTAGTGCACGGCAGCGGTTTAGATGAAGTTGCGCTACACGGCAACACCCAAGTTGCTGAGTTAAAAGACGGCGACATTATTGAGTATCAACTCACGCCCGCCGATTTAGGTGTGCCTTTAGCGCAGATAACAGACTTAGAAGGGGGCGAGCCCGCAAAGAATGCCTTAATTACCGAGGCAATTTTAAAAGGCCGTGGCACTGAAGCACACGCCAATGCGGTCGCCATCAATGCCGGTTGTGCTTTATATGTGTGTGGGATTGCTGATTCCGTCAAAGCGGGAACCATACTGGCACTCGCAACCATTCAAAGTGGCAAAGCCTTTGAATTGTTAAGCCAATTAGCTAAAGTCAGCAGTGAAACCAAGGAATAAGTGGCAATGACTCAAGAACTGATAACACCTAGCAAAGACGTGATAACTCAGCCACAGGCACAAACCAATCCTATGCCAAAAAGTAATGTGTTAACCCGTATAGTCGATACCAAATCGGCCCATATTGCCGCCCTGAAACTGCGTTTCCCTGAGGCCAGTCTGTCGCCAAAAATCTCTGACCGCAGTTTGTTTGCCGCACTCAAGGCGCCTAAGGCGGGTTACATTTTAGAATGTAAAAAAGCCAGCCCCTCGAAAGGGCTTATTCGCGATGTGTTTGATGTAGAAGCCATTGCCGATATTTACGGCAAATATGCGGCGGGCATTTCGGTATTAACCGACGAGCAGTTTTTCCAAGGGGATATGGACTATATCCCTAAGGTGCGCGCTCGGGTGAACCAACCGATTCTGTGCAAAGATTTTTTTGTGGACGAATACCAAATCAAACTCGCCGCCCACCAAGGCGCCGATGCGATTCTGTTAATGTTGTCCGTGCTCGATGATGCGCAATATCAAGGTTTAGCGAAAGAAGCGGCTAAGTATCAACTCGATGTGCTGACCGAAGTCAGTAACGAAGAGGAACTTAAGCGCGCCATCGCATTAGATGCGCCGATTATTGGCATTAATAACCGTAACTTAAGGGATTTGAGTACCGATCTCGCCACTACTGAAGCACTTGCGCCACACATTGGCAGCGACCGCGTGGTGGTAAGCGAATCAGGCATCTACACCAATGAGCAAGTACGCCGCCTGAGTCCACTGGTTGATGGCTTTCTCGTTGGCAGCTCGATAATGGCCGAAGCTGATATAGACCTCGCCTGCCGTAAATTGATCTTCGGTCACAATAAAGTCTGCGGCCTCACCCGCATGGAAGATATTGGCGCCGCGGCAACCGCAGGCGCTGTCTATGGTGGGCTGATTTTTGCTGAAAAATCCCCGCGCGCGTTAACCCTTGATGCCGCAGAACAACTGCTCAAAGAATATCGCGCCTCCGCTGCCCCCGCCATTGAATTTGTCGGCGTGTTTGTTAATGCCGCGCTAGAAACCATTTGTGATGTCGCCGCCCGTTTGCAGTTATCTGCGGTGCAGCTGCACGGCACGGAAACTGAACTTGAAATCGCACAACTCGCAGAGCGACTTCAGCAAGCGGGACTCACCACCCAAATTTGGAAAGCCGTCAGCGTCAATGCGCAAACGGGTGAGCTTGGCAACATACCTCAAGGAGCATCGCGATATCTCTTTGATAGTAAAACGGCAGGTCAATTTGGCGGCTCGGGCCAAGCCTTTAATTGGCAAAATATTGATGTGAAGTCCTTAGGCCAGCAAAAGGCCCATGCCATGTTGGCGGGCGGACTCAATCCAGGCAATGCGGCTAGTGCCAATGCCCAAGGATTTTACGGATTAGATTTTAATTCCGGCCTAGAAACCGCCGCAGGGATTAAATCGGCGCAACTGATCCAAACGGCTTTTGCTAATTTACGCTTCTAAATGGCGAGATAAAACATTCATATCTGTGGCTCAGCTAAAGCAATGCATTTAAACATGCTTGAGCGTAAAGCCACAGATAAACAGATTGATAAGATAAGGAACACGGTATGACCAAGCTAAAGCTTAACCCTTATTTCGGCGAATACGGCGGCATGTATGTGCCACAGATTTTAGTGCCAGCCCTTAAGCAATTAGAAACTGCCTTTGTGGAAGCGCAGGAAGATGACGACTTTAAAGCCGAATTTACCGATTTACTGAAAAACTACGCGGGTCGCCCTACAGCACTGACCTTAACCCGCAATTTAAGCCCCAATCCTATGGTAAAAATCTACCTCAAACGAGAAGATTTACTCCACGGCGGCGCACATAAAACTAACCAAGTGTTAGGCCAAGCTCTGCTGGCTAAACGCATGGGCAAAAAGGAAATCATTGCTGAAACTGGCGCAGGACAACACGGCGTTGCCACCGCCCTTGCCTGCGCGCTATTAGGCTTAAAATGTAAAGTCTATATGGGTGCTAAAGACGTTGCGCGCCAATCACCGAACGTATTTAGAATGCGTTTGATGGGCGCGGAAGTCATTCCTGTCACCTCAGGTTCTGCCACCTTAAAAGATGCCTGTAACGAAGCGATGCGCGACTGGTCTGGCAGCTACGAAAAAGCCCACTATTTACTCGGCACAGCCGCGGGGCCACATCCATTCCCAACAATCGTGCGTGAGTTCCAACGCATTATTGGCGAAGAAACCAAGAAGCAAATGCTGGAACGCGAAGGTCGCCTACCCGATGCGGTTATCGCCTGTGTGGGCGGCGGTTCCAACGCCATCGGCATGTTTGCTGACTTTATCGACGAGCCAAGTGTCGAACTGATTGGCGTCGAACCTGCGGGTAAAGGCATCGACACGCCAATGCACGGCGCGCCGCTTAAACACGGTAAGACAGGTATTTTCTTCGGTATGAAAGCGCCTTTGATGCAAGATAGCGAAGGCCAAATCGAAGAATCCTATTCAATTTCAGCTGGATTAGACTTCCCATCCGTTGGCCCGCAGCACGCGCATCTTAATGCCACAGGCCGCGCCCGTTATGAATCCGCCACCGACGATGAAGCGTTAGAAGCCTTCCAACAACTGGCTCGCTGTGAAGGGATTATCCCCGCATTGGAATCGGCACATGCTATCGCCTATGCTGTGAAAATGGCGCGCGAGTGCACCAAAGAAACCATTTTAGTGGTCAATCTTTCCGGTCGTGGCGACAAAGATATTTTCACCGTTTCTGACATTTTGAATGGTAAAGAGGAATAATAAACATGAGTGACACGTCTACCAACACTGGCCGTTACCAAGCCACCTTTGCCAAACTCAAAGCCGAAGGTCGTGGCGCTTTTGTCCCATTCGTCACCCTTGGCGATCCTAGCCCTGAGTTATCGCTGAAAATTATCGATACCTTAGTGCAAAACGGTGCCGATGCCTTAGAACTGGGCTTTCCGTTTTCCGATCCCTTGGCCGATGGCCCTGTGATCCAAGGTGCTAACCTGCGTTCTTTAGCGGCGGGCACGACTCCAACGGCGTGTTTTGAATTACTGGCGCAAGTGCGTGCTAAATATCCTGAACTGCCAATCGGTTTGCTGCTGTATGCGAACTTGGTGTTTGCTAATGGCATAGATGCGTTTTACGCCAAAGCGCAGCAAGCGGGTGTGGATTCAGTGCTTATTGCCGACGTACCCGTGGAAGAATCGGCGCCCTTTAGCGAAGCCGCTAAAGCCCATGGTATCGCACCCATTTTTATCGCGCCGCCCAATGCCGACAGTGAAACCCTTGCACTGGTTAGCGCCAGCGGCGAAGGTTACACCTATCTCTTATCCCGCGCAGGGGTGACAGGCACAGACACTAAAGCTGGCGTTCCGGTGGAAGAAATTCTATCCAAATTGAAAACTTTTAATGCGCCGCCACCGCTACTCGGCTTTGGCATTGCCGAACCCGCTCAAGTAACCGCCGCCATCAAAGCAGGCGCTGCAGGGGCAATTTCTGGCTCTGCCGTTGTGAAGATCATCGAAACCCACCAGCACGATGAAGCTAAGCTACTGGCGACACTTGGCGATTTTACTCGCGCCATGAAAGCGGCGACCTAAGTTAATCAAGATTTCAATCTCTGAGATAAATTACTGATTGAAATTGATAAACTAAGTCACTGATTTAAATTGATAGCCTAAATCGCTAGCCTGAATCGCTAGTGCTTAAGACGCGAAGAAAGAGAAAAATAAACAGAATAAGTGGGGCACATTCGCAGCCTCACTTATTTTGCTTTAGATTGACCGACTCCTATGTTTACCCTGCCTTGCTCACCTCATTGTTAGTGTTCTCTTACGGCTCTTATCTTTCTCAACAATCACGCCTCAAACACCACCCCTACCGTGACAAGAAATCAAACTGATAGCTTAGCGGTTATTTAGTCGCAGTTATTTAGTCACAGTTCCTCGGTAGCATGTCTGTATCGAAATGAAATGGACTTTATATGCAGTATCGGATCTATATACTCGAGCTAACTCCATGTGGCAATGGTGTTGAAGGTGAAGTCGCAGGCAAATGCGACAATGGCGCGCCGATTTGGTTTTATTACCAAGGCAGCGATCAACAGGCAAAAATGCGCTTTCCGGTTAACCAATGGGTGACGGTTGAATTACTCGGCCGACTAGCAAGTGTTCAAGTTGACATCATTGAGCAAGCTCCACGCCTACCAATTCAATTGAACTTTGAAACTTCAGGACAAATCGTCGACATCAGCCAAACACCCGAAGATACGATTTACCTGTCGCAATCAAACCTTGCACTCCCCTTTGATACTGAACTGGGCAAATCCCCTATTTCGCTCGGTCACTGGGTCAATGTAACGGGCGAGCTTTGGGTAACAAATGGAATGAATTAAGTGCTGATCCCTGCGCTAACTGTGAACGTACAGATAGGCGAGCTTGGGCTTTAATGATTGCGCTTTATCGGTGCAATACCTAGAATGTCGCCGCGCGGGCTAAACTTCATCAATCGCTTAAATACCTTGCTTCCGCTATTGAACCCGATGGGGAAAGCAAATGAAGTCGATAGTGGGATTGACAGTGTTAGCCTGTGACAAATCATTCGCCTGATGAATTTCCAATAGAGGATCCGATGACTATTTCTAAATCTTTGCCCGATGACAAACCTCGTACTTTTTTGGGCACGCCTAAATTACCAGCCAAGTATGCCACGGTTGTAATGCCATTTTTTCTTTCTATTCTAATGAGTTGTATCGTTTCTGGGATCAGTACTTTCAATGGCGTTGGCGCTTCACCGCAGTTTATCGAACTCTGGCTCGGTGCTTGGCTGATCTCATGGGTGGTTGCCTTCCCGACACTGCTGATGGTGTTGCCATTAGTGCGTAAAATTACCGGACACTTTGTCGATTTACGCTAGCTTTACGATTTAGCCTTTCGAACTCGCATTCTGAGTTAACAGCCACATTTCAAAGCCGTCTTAGGACGGCTTTAGCTTAAGTTCATGCCCTTAATAAACGCGCACTGCCGCTCTCAATGCCGAGATAACCGCCCTATTTACAGCTCCAGCCAATAGCAGCTTTAAGCGAATATATCTGGGGGCAATGCCTCTGAACTCATTCAGCAGAGCCAATCCATTTAAACTTAACCCACGCCCGACTCATTTTAACCAATGCCTTGAACGAAGCTCCAGCCTGCGCTTTACAATGGATTTACACTGACTGTTTAGCGGCACCTATCCCCATTGGACTCAGCCGACATTGCCGCAATCTAAATCAATTCCCCTCGATTAATAAACCAACACAAATATCGATATAACCACTTGTATTTATAGATATAAAAGTCAAATTACTCGTAATCAACTCGATTATACACCCCTTAAGTTTAGCCTTTTTGCCAGCCAATTAACTTGCCGTCACATACGTTATTAACCGTACTTAGCCCGCTTATCCGTAAGTTAAAAGTATTAACCCTCACCACCACCCAAATGAGAATGGTTTGCATTTGAATATTTTCACGTGCTAATTTACTCGCCGTTGTCGGGACAGAGGCAGCAGGAAAAATGGCCTAAGGACTGCGCTAAACATAGCGAATTAACCACAGCAAGATAGATAGCCAAACAGGCTATTTTGACTGCCGCATTAACTTGGTTTGCGTCCTTAGGTAACTGATTACTGGATCGGCAACACGCAACAGCATGCTGCCAAAGGAGGCGTAAGTGACTACTCAACAAAGGGAAATGGATCGCGAAATCTTTGATCTACTCGGCATAGGCATTGGCCCATTCAATCTTGGCCTCGCCGCCTTATCAGAACCTATCGACGGCTTTAACTGCTTATTTTTAGATGCTAAAACCAGCTTTGACTGGCATCCAGGCATGCTACTCAAATCCTCGAGACTGCAAACCCCCTTTATGTCAGATCTAGTGACTATGGCCGATCCCACCAGCCGTTACAGTTACCTTAATTTTGCCAAAAAGACGGGTAGACTTTATCCCTTTTACATTCGTGAGAATTTCTTTTTACCTCGCCACGAATACAACTTGTACTGCCAATGGGTAAGCCAACAACTCAGCAATCTAAAATTTGGTTTTAAGGTCACTCAAGTGGATTACAACGCCGGTGAAGGTATTTATCGAGTCACAGGTTTTGATAGACGCAGTGGCAAAACCCATACCTATCAATGCCGAAAGCTAGTGTTAGGCACAGGAACAGAGCCTTATCTGCCAAAGGATTGCCCCATTCAAGATGCGCGGGTCATGCATACAGCCAGCTATATGCAGCAAAAAACCTACCTGCAGAGTCAGAGTGCCATCACTGTAATTGGCAGTGGTCAAAGTGCGGCGGAAGTGTTTTACGATCTACTGCAAGACATTGATACCTATGGCTATCAACTCAATTGGATGACACGGTCAGCACGTTTCTATCCCTTGGAATACACTAAGCTGACGTTGGAGATGACCTCGCCAGATTATGTCGATTACTTCCACGAATTAGCACCGGAAAAACGCTGTGCTTTGATTGCCAGTCAAAAATCGCTCTACAAGGGCATTAATGCAGAGCTTATCAACGACATCTATGACTTGTTATATCAAAAGCGCTTGATTGCGGATTTCCAGTGCCAATTGATGACCAATGTGGCGTTAACCCGTATTCAAACTGACCCAGATGCACTCAAATTACATTTCCAGCATCAAGAGCAAGATACCCCTTTGAGCCAAACCACGGGCGCAGTGGTGTTAGGCACTGGCTATCACTACCGTTTACCTGAATTTATCAAAGAGATAAAGCAACAGATCGAGTTCGATGATGCGGGACAACTTAGCGTGCAACGCGACTACAGCATAGATATTCGCGGTGATATTTTTGTCCAAAATGTCGGTTTACATACCCATGGAATAAGCTCACCGGATCTTGGCATGGGCTGTTATCGCAACGGCATCATCTTAAAGGCCGTGCTCGGCTATGCGCCCTACCACATTGAAGAACACATCGCCTTTCAAACCTTCGATCCGGCCAAACTTGCCAATCATCAGCCCTGCGGCGCCAATGCGATTAACATACTGAATCTTAACCCTAAAAACTTCCCTAAGACGTCGCCGCACAACAATACCGCTGATGCATCGCCGCATCTCTACCCAACCCAAACGCCGACTTCGAGTATGAGCGCAGGCGCGGGAACCAAGATGTCGGTCTTGATGGCGCCAAACAAGGAGGCGCAATAATGGCGAGTCAATTTAGCAGCCATTGTTTAACGCAGCTATCAGCTATTACAAGCATCAATGGTTTCCAGTTCAGAGCGTTAGATCTCAAGCAAGACTTGCCAACACTGCAGTCTTGGTTTAACCAAGAGTACGCGCAGTTTTGGGGCATGCAGGGCTTGAATCTCGCCGCCATAGAGAACCTTATGGCAACCACGCAGCACAAGTTTACCTTGATGGGTGAGTGGCAGGGCAAAGCGCTCTTTATGGTGGAACTTTACGATCCCGCCCACGATGAAATCGGTCACCACTATCCTGTTGCGCCGGGGGATTGCGGTATGCATCTGATTATCGCGCCGCCCGATGGCAGCCCAATCAACGGCTTATCCTTCAAAGTGATGGATGCGATAGCGCAGCTCGTGCTTGAAAAATTGGCCTTTAACCGCCTAGTGGTTGAACCCGATCAACTCAATAGCAAAATTCATCACTTAAATAGCCGAGTGGGCATTCGCTATGAAAAAGCGATTCAATTAAGCACTAAAGCAGCTTACCTCGGATTTTGCACTGCGGCCGAACGCCAGCTGGCATCGAGCACACCCTCTTCGATGGGCTTCGCTCAGCCAAACCCAGCGCTGCCAACCTTAGCAAAACAAGACTTAGCAAGCCCAAGCCTAACAAAGCCAAGCTCGCTCGCGGCGCCCGTAACCTCTCCCATGACATTATCGACTCTTTAGGTGAACTAGATGAACTTACCCACAAAAGCCTTACTAATGGATCCATTGACAACGCAGGATCATCAAACTCACGCAGCGGCGACTCAACTCTCCCCTTCGCTGTCGACAACATCAACTTCTATGCCGGAGCATTTGACTCCCGCCTATTGGCAAGCGGCTAATCGTCATTTAGTGAAGAAAATCCTCTGCGAATTCACCCACGAGAAGCTCATTACGCCGACCCTATACGGGCAAAAAGCGGGGCTCAATCACTATGAACTGCGGCTCAAAGATAGCACTTATTATTTTAGTGCACGACATTATCAGCTAGATCATCTTGCGATTGATGCCGATACCATCCGCGTTTCACTTGCAGGACAAGAGCAAATCCTCGATGCGATGTCGCTGATCATTTCCCTTAAAAATGACTTAGGGATCAGCGAAACCTTACTACCAACTTATTTAGAAGAAATCACCAGCACCCTTTACAGCAAGGCATACAAGTTAGCGCATCAGGCGATTCCCGCAGCCACACTGGCGCGAGCCGATTATCAAAGCATAGAAGCGGGTATGACAGAAGGTCATCCGGTGTTTATTGCCAATAACGGTCGGATTGGTTTTGATATGCAGGATTACCGTCAATTTGCCCCAGAAAGTGCGATGCCGATGCAGTTAATCTGGCTAGGCGTGCGCAAGAGTAAGACCACATTTGCCGCCCTCGAAAACTTGAGTCACGACTCATTACTTAAGGAGGAGCTTGGCCAGCAGTTCACTGACTTCCAACAACGTCTTAAAACCCAGCAGCATGATCCGCAGGACTTCTACTTTATGCCTGTGCATCCTTGGCAATGGCGTGAAAAAATCGCCCGCGTCTTTGCCGGCGACATCGCCCGCGGCGATCTGGTTTACCTTGGCGAAGGCAGCGAACAGTACCAAGTACAGCAATCGATACGCACTTTCTTCAATCTTTCATCGCCACAAAAGTGCTATGTCAAAACCGCGCTTTCCATCTTAAACATGGGCTTTATGCGTGGTCTATCGCCTCTTTACATGAGCTGCACACCGCAAATTAATGCGTGGGTTGCAAACTTGGTTGAAAACGATCCTTACTTTGCCCAACAAGGCTTTGTGATCCTTAAGGAAATTGCCGCCATAGGTTACCACCACCATTATTACGAGCAGGCGCTTACCCAAGATAGCGCGTACAAAAAAATGCTCTCTGCCCTGTGGCGCGAAAGCCCACTGCCGCACATTGAGCCTAAGCAAAACCTGATAACCATGGCTGCCCTGCTGCACACGGATCATGAAGATAAAGCGCTGATTTCGGCCTTGATAACGGCCTCAGGCTTGCCAGCCAAAGACTGGTTGAGCCGTTACCTCAACTTGTATCTATCGCCCTTACTGCACGCGTTTTTTGCCTACGATCTGGTCTTTATGCCCCATGGTGAAAACCTGATCTTAGTGCTGGATGAATATGTGCCAGTCAAGATTTTGATGAAAGACATAGGCGAAGAAGTCGCGGTACTCAATGGCACCTCGCCGCTGCCTGATGATGTAAAACGCCTTGCGGTAAGCCTTGAAGAAGAGATGAAGCTTAACTACATCTTACTGGATATTTTTGACTGTATTTTCCGCTATTTAGCACCGCTGCTCGATGAGCAAACCAGCGTCAGTGAAAGCCAATTCTGGGAATTAGTGGCGGACAATGTACGTGATTACCAAGCTCAGCATCCGCATTTGGCCGCCAAGTTTGCCCAATACGATCTGTTTAAGGACAGCTTTGTACGCACCTGCCTTAATCGTATCCAATTGAATAACAACCAACAAATGATAGATCTCGCCGACAGGGAGAAAAACCTGCGTTTCGCCGGTGGCATCGACAATCCCTTGGCGGCCTTTAGACAAAGCCATGCCTTTAAGCGTCCCAAACTTGGCAGCGCTGAGCCGAAAACACGTTAACACGCAGCTCAGACCTGAAACTTTACGAAACGTTTGTGTGGGCTACTAACTGGCCCACTTTATTTAAACCCAACCTAAATGGAATTAAAGATCACCATTATGAAGACTTTTCCTCTCTCCAGCATCGCACTCGTCTGTCGGCAAGCCCTCGTTAACCCGAAGCTATTGCTGTGCTCAGCCATGTTAGCCACGGTTCCCCATGCCACAGCTGACACTGTCGATGCGGATAGTAAGACTAAAAAGCACCAGAAAGAAATTGAAGTCATCAATGTCATTGGCGCTAAGGACTTACACGACAATCGCTATAAGACACAAGCGATGAACACGGCAACTGGGCTCGATTTATCCTATCTAGAAACGCCGCAGTCGGTCACGTCTATCACCCGCCAAATGATGAATGATCAACAGCTTAATAGCGTGATTGATGCCATGACCAGCGTTGCGGGGATCAATGCCCGCCCAATGGATAACGACAGATACAGTATTAGTGCCCGCGGCATTGCCGTGACCAGCATTTTGTACGATGGCGTACCCACCACCTACGATACCCGCTTCAACTATGGGGATAATCTGATCGACACCGCCATCTACGAGCGAGTTGAAGTGGTACGCGGCGCGACGGGACTCATGACGGGAGCCGGTAATCCCTCGGCGGCGATTAATCTTATCCGTAAACGCCCGACCCAAGAGTTTATGGGCAGCACCTCGTTAAGTGTGGGCTCATGGAATAATGTGCGCGGTATGGTCGATGTTTCGAGCGGCTTAAATGATTCGGGTTCTGTGCGCGGTCGCGTAGTAGCCGCCTATCAGGATAAGGATTCGTTCCAAGACAGATACGAGCAACAGCGCACCACGTTATACGGCATAGTCGAAACCGATATTGGCGATAGCACCTTGTTCACCCTTGGTGTCGATTATCAAGATGCCACACCGAGCGGCACTATGTCGGGCGGTTTACCACTTTTTTACAGTGATGGCAGCCGCACTAACTATGATCGCGCCACTTCAACAGCGCCCGATTGGGGCTCGGCGCATACCCAAGGCCTCAACACCTTTGCCAGTCTAGAGCACAGATTTGATAATGGCTGGAACCTAAAAGGGACTTACACTTATGGCGACAACTCGTTGGAGTTCGATGTGCTATGGGCCACAGGCTATCCCGATCCTGTAACCAATATCGGCGCAACTGCAGGCTCTATCGCCTATGTCGACGGCAGTCGCACCCAACACAATGTGGATTTGCGCGCCGAAGGACAATTCCAACTCTTTGGTCAGGAACATCAATTGATGTTTGGCTGGAATGGCCAACGCCAAGAGTTCGCCAATCCCTACTATAATCCCACAGTAAAGGCGCCACCACTGGGAGATTTTCGCGATCCGAACTTCCAGTACCCTAAACCTCAATGGCAAGATACCTCAGACATTGGCTCATCTGGCGAAACCAAGCAGAGTGCCGCCTATGTGGCGACGCAGCTCAATCTCAGCGACGCTTTAGCTGTCCTCGTCGGATTACGCCTCAATGAGTGGGAAACCGACCAAGATAACTTTAAAAGCCTATACAATTTCAACATCAACAACGAACTCACTACTTACTTCGGCCTCACATACGCTCTGACCGAGCAATATTCGATTTATGCCAGCTATACCGACATTTTTGCGCCGCAAACTAAACAAAGAATCGATAAAAGCTATCTAGATCCGGTCAAAGGGAAAAACTACGAAGGTGGGATTAAGGCGAGCCTGTTCGATGAGGCTTTAGATATGTCGCTGTCGGTGTTTGAGATCAGGCAAGACAATCTTGGAATCAGCACTGGCGATGTGATCCCTGGTACCACAACACAAGTGTATGAAGGCGTAAACGGTACAAAAACTCAGGGATTCGAATTTGAATCTACGGGTAAAATCACTGATGACTGGAATCTTTACTTAGGTTACACCCAGTTCACTAGCGAAGATCCTGAAGGCAAACGTATCAGTACCACTTCACCACGCCAGCAATTAAAACTCTTCACCACTTATACCTTTGGCGGTGATTGGCATAAATTGCAAATAGGTGCGGGGGTTAACTGGCAGAGCCGCGTCTACCAAACAGTTAATTCGCCACTTGGCAAAGTCGAAGTAGAGCAAGGCTCTTACGCACTAGCGAGCCTAATGGCGAGTTACGCCTTCACAGAGCAACTTAAGCTCAGCGCCAACCTGCACAACGCCTTAGATAAAACCTATTACAGCCAAGTCGGTCAATACAGCCAGTTCCAATACGGTACACCACGCAGTGCCAGCTTAACCTTGGACTATCGCTTCTAAGTCAGACTTTTATTGAGATAGTTCGAAAACCCTTGTGAGCCTAAATCTTGGGCTCACAAGGTCCTCATCTATTGGACTTATCAATAATAGCGGGGCTTATCAATCACAGCGACAATCAAGCACAGCCATTAAGGAGTCATTATGGCAAGCCAACGGGGAGACACTAGGCTGCAACTATTACGCGAGATCTCGCCAAGCCACGACGCTTTGAATCACACCATATTGACACTCAATCAGCTGTTACATGAACGGGCGCCCTTCTATGGCGAGCACCTTAGCGCAACGACCTCACCCACGGGACTCAGCTTCGATGAATGGAGCTGCGCCGATACCTATCAAACACTGCTAGCGCGTTTTGCTATAGCGCACCCTAGCGCCGAAACTCAGAGTGAAATTGAAGCTGTAACTGAAGCTGTAACTGAAGCTAAAACCGAGACGGATAAAACAGCTGCAACCAGCCGAACGCCTGCTTTCGCCAGTAAAAGCGCTTTGGTCAGTAAAAACGCTTCGGCCAGTAGAAAAGACACTCGTAAAGCGCTGCATTCACTTTGGGGCCAATGGTATTTCGGCCTCTTAGTCCCGCCTATGATGGAATGGATTTTCAATGCCCCACAAACTGACTTAGAATCCATCCACTGGCAGCCACAGTCCATTTTTATGCAGCTACACCCCAGTGGCCGAGTGGCCAAATTTGAATGTAACATCGCAAAACACCAGCCAAATACCGCTTTGACCTTTAAAAAATACCACGGCATCGAGCCACTTTGCCAAACCAACACTAAGTCAAGTTTCAAGACAGACATTGAGGTACACTCGCCATTAACCTCATATAAGCCGCCAGTTGATAAAGAACTTGCCCTACAAGGCCTTATCTTAAACTTACTGCAACCGAGTGTTGAGCGCCTGCTCACTTTAAGCCCCGTGCCCGTTAAATTATATTGGAGTCATTTAGGCTATCTAATCCACTGGTATCTTGGGGAGCTGGGACTCACTGAGCAGCACAACCAGCAATTGAAACAAGCCCTGTTTCGCCGCACGACCTTTTTAGATGGCAGCACCAATCCGCTGTATAACAGCATTAACTTACTTATCGAACCTGTGCAAAGCAGTGCAGATTCGAGCAAAGACTCAAGCGTAAAAACGAGCGCAACATTGAGCTCAAAAACGAGCCCAAAAATCCACTGCATTCGCCGGACTTGCTGCTTGAGGTATCAACTCGCCAACACAGGCCAATGCAACGATTGCCCGCTGTTAAGTCGTGCAAAGGTTAACGTCAACACCGCCAAGCAAACGTGAAGCGAGCTTATAAGATTAAATCGGTTTAATGGGCAAGATCGCAATCCTAGGCCCATGATGCTTTTGCCCTTATGTTGCACATGCTACACTCAAGCCTATGTCTCTTTAACACGATGAATTATGAAACAACTGCTTGATTTCCTGCCCCTCGTCATCTTTTTTGCCGTCTATAAATTTTTCGATATTTATATCGCCAGCGGCGCATTGATCGCAGCCACCGCGCTTCAATTGATTGTGACCTATGCGCTATATAAGAAACTTGAAAAGATGCACTTAATCACCTTTGCTATGGTGACAGTGTTTGGCACACTCACTTTAGTGTTCCACGATGATGCTTTTATCAAGTGGAAAGTGACCATCATCTACAGCTTGTTTGCCATCGCCTTAGGTGTCAGCCAATTGCTCAATAAATCGATATTAAAGTCGATGTTAGGCAAAGAAATGCAAGTAGAAGACAAGATTTGGGCCCGCGTAACTTGGTATTGGGTCGTCTTCTTCGCCAGCTGCGGCCTAGTCAATATCTATGTCGCCTTTAGTTTGCCATTAGAAACTTGGGTCAATTTTAAAGTATTTGGTTTAACCGCTCTAACCTTAATTAATACTGTCCTGACCGTATTTTATCTTTATAAACACCTTCCCGAAGATCAACGCAAGGAACTCAAATAATGTGGTATATGATTTCAGCTCAAGATTCTGAGAACAGTTTAGAAAAACGTTTAGCCGCTCGCCCTGCCCATTTAGCTCGCCTGCAAGCCCTCGCAGATGAAGGTCGTTTACTGATCGCTGGCCCACATCCAGCCATTGATAGCGAAAACCCAGGTGATGCTGGCTTTAGTGGTTCACTGGTTGTCGCCGATTTTGAATCCTTAGTCGCAGCAAAACACTGGGCCGATGCCGATCCTTATATCGAAGCAGGCGTGTATCAAAGCGTGGTCGTTAAACCTTTCAAACGAGTCCTGCCCTAATGAAAATAGTGTCCTTTAACATCAATGGTCTGCGCGCGCGCTTGCATCAATTACAAGCCTTAATCGACAGCCACCAGCCCGACATTATCGGCCTGCAAGAAACCAAAGTACACGACGAAGCGTTTCCATTAGCCGACGTCGAAGCCATGGGATATCAAGTGCATTACCACGGCGGCAAGGCCCACTATGGCGTTGCCATGTTGTCTAAAGTCGCGCCAGAAAAGCTGCAAAAAGGTTTTCCAACCGATGACGAAGATGCCCAGCGCCGGATGATTATCGGCACCTTTGCCCAAGCGAATGGTCGTCCGTTAACCGTATTCAACGGCTATTTCCCCCAGGGCGAAAGCATAGACCACCCCACAAAATATCCTGCTAAACGTAAGTTTTATCAGGATTTAATGCACAACTTGCAGACAAACCACAGCAACGATGAAGATATCGCCATCATAGGTGACATCAATATTTCACCGACCGATTTAGACATAGGCATCGGCGAAGTCAATCGTAAGCGTTGGCTGAAAACCGGTAAATGTAGCTTCCAACCGGAAGAACGTGAGTGGCTAAAAACCTTGCAAGACTGGGGTTTAGTCGACACTTTCCGTCAATTACACCCAGAGCGCATCGAACGTTATTCTTGGTTCGATTACCGCAGCAAAGGGTTCGATGACAACCGCGGCCTACGTATCGATGTGATTTTAGCAACGCCTTCACTGGCAGCACGTTTAGTCGAATCCGATGTCGATTACGATCTGCGCGGCATAGATAAACCATCAGACCACGCGCCCATTTGGAGCACGTTCAAAGAGGCTTAATCCGCTAGAATTAACTATCTTTTAGACATAAAAAACATCGGCTTAAGCTTAATACCGATTAGTTTAGATAAATTGCTTGACTATCTCGCTGAAATCTAAAAATCCGATGACCTATGTCATCGGATTTTTATGTAAGTATTTGAAATATTAGCCCGCACCCGAATCACTCGTTTCTTCCCATTCACCAGCATAACTGGCGTCTTGATAACTCAATAACGTATTAGTTTTCTTATATAGACAGCTGGCTTACTTTGGGGCTGGCAAAGAAGCTATAACGCTTTCCTGCAACACTTGAACTCCTCCAAAGAATGCGGATATTGCAAAGCCAGTAAGCAAAGCAAACCTGTAAAAAAAGCCAGCAATCAAGGTGGTAAAACACTCATCCCAATTTATGCACTGACTCTCTGGTGTGTTGGAGTTGTTCTTGTTCAACAGTTTGGATCAAGTGGAGGGCCATTTATTCATATTTCACTCTCCGAGTGATAAGGTTTACTTCTGATATCAATGCGTTTTTTGGATCTCAAATTTCGCCATAAAAGTGTCGGATAATACAACTCCTGCCATAGCACCAAAGGAAACGGTGAAAATCATGATGAAAGGTAGAGGTTTTAAATAAGCGGAAGTGAGCATGCCTTGACCAAACCAGTGCAGTAATAAACCAAGGAACATGACACCAAAAGCGAGCTTATTCGCGGCAAAAAACATCGGAATTTCAAACGCCCATAGCTCCTTGTTTCCCTTAAATTGAGCGAAACCGAAATAGAGATAAAGCAGTAATGCGACCATAGCGATAGCACCAACACTGAGTGTATAGCTTAACTGGGATGTCCCTGCCAATACTTGATAACCTATACGAATGGCATAAATTCCAACACCCAACCAAAGTATCAGCAGCGGCAATAAAATGAGTCCCATTTTTATCCTTAAAAGTTGAGATAGACATACACTTTGCACCTAAAGCGGGCTTTGAAAATAGGCGCTTAATGCTACTTTATCCGCGCCATATAGTACACACTGACAAATTCACCATTTCTAAAGGCAAAATCCTTCGACTCACCTTCAATCACAAAACCAAACTTTTTATACAGACCAATGGCGGCATGATTGTCGGTATAAACCGTTAATTCAATTCGTTTTATATTCATCCACTTATCGGTAAGCTCAAGCATAGCGTTAATCAAAGCGCTACCAACACCGCGGCCTTGATAGCTATCTTTTACCCCCATTCCAAAGGAGGCTACATGCCTGCGACGGGGTTGCTCGTACACCTCAAAACCCAACTCGCCGACAACTTCACCTTCAATCTCTGCGACATAGCGATGAATATTATTCGATGTTGCAGCAAGGCGTGACTCCCATTTATCGGTCGATGGCCAAGGAAGTTGCAAGGTGCCTGCATAGGCATTCGGGCAGGCATATACGTCTTGAATGGCTGCGGCGTCACGCTTCTCTGCATGCCTAATCGTAATCTTTTCCAATAAATCCCTCCTTGATTTTCTTTCTCATAAAATACCTGTCCGGTCCCACGTACATAGAGCCAAGTACACGGAGCAAAGTTCACGGAGCTAAGCCTATCGAATTAACTAAAGCACATGCGCGAACATAATAGAAAATCGCAACTCTGCCCGCTTCTTATCTAACCGACTTTACGGATGAAGCTCGCATAAGACAAGTATGAAATTTAAAAAACTATTGATAAACCTAGTTTTTATATGGATAGATATCAATTGAGATGAACATTTAAAACCACGGTGCTATCTCCATTGCCCTACCACACCGCCTCGACAATCCTGCCTCGACATCTAGATTGAAACACTAAGCAAATAAAAAACCCGCTCAAGATAAGTTCTTGGCGGGTTTATGGGATATCGCGACACTTAAGTCGAGCCGAACAGTTCAGCATTAAAATTAAGCTAGTATAATCAATCACATTACACTAACTAAACTGAGTCACTGTGTTCTGTCAAAGCGGTAAACGACCATTAAATGACAAGGCTAACGTCGTGCTATCCACGTATTCAAGCTCTCCACCAACGGGTACGCCGTGGGCGATGCGACTGATCATCACCTTATGGCGTCTGGCCATATCAGCAATAAAATGCGCTGTGGCCTCGCCTTCTACCGTCGGATTGGTCGCTAAAATCAACTCGGCAACATCACCCGAAGCCAAGTGGCGCTCGAGTAACGCTAAACCTAGCTCTTCTGGCCCAACACCATCGAGTGGCGATAAATGACCTAAAAGCACAAAGTAGCGACCAGTGAAATGTCCACCCGCCTCAATGGCTAACACATCGGCCGGCGTTTCCACCACACAAATGGTGGAAGACGTGCCGCGTTTATGGCTAGCACAAATCGGACAGAGGGTTTCTTCAGTGTAGGTTCGGCAAGACTGACAATGACCGACGTCACTCATCGCACTGGACAGCGCACTGGCTAATTTAAGCCCTGCTTTTCTGTCACGCTCGAGTAACTGAAACGCCATACGTTGCGCCGATTTAGGCCCAACCCCAGGTAAACAACGCAGGGACTGAATTAACTCATCTAACAGTGGACTAAATTTCATCGGCTATCTCAATTAAAATGGCATCTTCATGCCTGGAGGTAATTGCATACCACCAGTGACTTCGGCCATTTTAGTTTTTTGATTTTCTTCAATTCGACGGGCTGCATCATTACAAGCTGCAGCAATCAAATCTTCCAGCATTTCTTTGTCGTCTTCCATCAGGCTTGGGTCGATTTCGACTTTACGTACTGTGTGCGCGCCTGTCATGGTGACTTTCACCAAACCTGCACCCGATTCACCCACCATTTCCATACGGGCGATTTCTTCCTGCATTTTGGCCATTTTTTCTTGCATCATCTGGGCCTGTTTCATCAGATTGCCCATACCGCCTTTTCCAAACATAGTTTTTTCTCTTCTATTAGGGTTAGTCGCAAGCATTAACGCGGCTAATCTTACTTAAATAAATGGGATTGGCAATCAATGCCGTTATCTTGTTAATAAACTTATGATCTCGATGCCGAGTTTCTCAGCAGCATTACTATAAATAGGCACTTTAAACTCAAATTTAAACCACGGCGTAACAAATTAACGACCAAACTTTGCCCCTAGGACTCGTCGATAATCGATAGTGGTTAACTCGCGGCCTCAGTTAGCTCAGGTAAAGCTTGTATTTGCTGACTGCGTAAATTCAACAACTCAGGTGGGTACACTAAACTGTCGGCATCGAGTTCGGCGCCCATACGTTGGATCAACCATTGCACATTATCATCATGGATCAATGATTGATGCGCCTGTTGCAGCAACTCTTGGTGGAAACGTTTACGTAACTCTAAAGGCGTTTCCCGCTGCGCATCGATTCCTATGACCACTTGTACCCGTCTTGGGTTCCCGAGCGCAGCACTTAAGGCTTGCTCAAGCTGAACTATGGCGACATCGGCCGCAAGATGTTTCTGATTTGGCTTAAGCAGCAGCGGCAAAGGATCGCTCTGGGTTTGGCAAACGGAATTAACCGCCAGTTGCCGCACTCGCCCGCCGACCTCTAAGCTCGCCATCAACTTGTACCAATGCAAATCTAATGGATGACCACTGATCGGAAGTGTACTAAGCGCGACTTCCCTCTCCTGCGTGCGCTCAACAGCGCTAGCCGTCTGAGTCAGTGCAGTCGTTCTAGCCGGCGTTAACGCGGTAGCTTGCACTTTATCTTGATGTCTTGCTTGAGTTTGAAGCGCTTGTGACTTCGAACCTGAACCCTGCTCAGCACTCTGAGAGTCATTGCCATCAGGCACGTTATTGGTAGTATTGCTAGTCTCTAAAGATCCTTGGCCACTGCTGGCAAAGTCATCATTTATATCAGAGCCTTGAGCCATCACAGCATCAGCGATATTAGTATTGCCGCTATCAACCTGAGTCGTTTCGATAAGCTCAGCTGTTGACGCTACTTCTGGCGCAGTCTCCCAAGGAGGACGGTCATATGCTGCCGGTTTGACTGGATCAGCTGGGACAGAACTAGTGGCTCTTGCAACCGAAGGCACTGATTGATGCTGAGCAATTGGCTCAAGATCTAAGTCAAAATCATCATCGAAATCTATTGTTAAATCGGGGTCTAAATCAGCGGCGGGATCGGCAGAGAATGACGTACGCCCCTGACTTGCATCACTTTTACTGGCAGGTTTTGATAAACTGATCCCATTGGCTTTACTGTTTGGTGTCTTTAATTTTGAGTCCAGTGACGACTTTTTTTCATCACCGTCCTTAACACTTAAGGCATCAAGATCCGATAACAGTGAATCCCGCGCCGCCAACACCGCTGAGAGAATATCGTCGTCGGCTAAGGATGCGGAGGCTAGTATTGGAATTGATGTCTGAGGAGACACTTGAGCCATTACTACTGACTGACTATCAACTGAGCCTTGCATTCCAACTGCACTTTGAATACCTGTGCTTTGAATATCAGCAGAATGTTGAACACTATCTGAGTGTTCAACTTCATCAGGTACCGCATGAGCGTCAAAGCTGTGATGAAAGTCGTCATCATTGTAAGAGCCAGAAGAAAATTCAACATAAGCATCTTGATAGGAATCGAGCGGCGCTGACTCTTGGGCATAAGCTTCCATCGCTGGATATGAATGCGCTGCTTCAATTCCATAGAGACTATGTTCATCAAGCCCCTTTTGCTCTAGCGTGTTGTTAGCGGTGAGATTGTTATCCAGTGTGTTCTCAACTGCGCTGTCGTTATCAGCAGGTGTTGAATCAACAAGCGTTTCAGCCATAGCTGGATTAACAATACTCGACTCAGCAGAAGCCCCGATTAATTCAGGAACTTCACTATTCTGAGCATCTAAACTCGCAACCGATGCCTCAATGTCAGCAGCAGCTTCAGTAACTTGAGAAGGCGCTTGAGCGGTTGATACTGTTTGAGTTTGTGGCTCTACCTCAGCATTCACTATGTCAGTGTTTAAGCTGTCAGCGTTAAATCCCTGACTCTGCGCCTGACTTAGAATCACCGCCTGTTCGGCAATTAATGCCGCATCCGCTTCGAGCTCAGCATCAAGCGCCAGCTCCGCGTTATCTGCTAGCTGAATTGTCGCTTCAGCCATATCAACAGCGGCCGCTTGCGCGGTTTCAACTTGCTGGTTACCGCTACTTTGCTCAATTAATACCGTTTTTTTTTCAGCAGGCACTGTTTCAGCTATATGTGGTTCAGCTGTATGTGTTTCAGCAAACTGTTGTTCATTTACATGGGGAGCTTGCGCTGCAGCAGTTGCCGCAACGGGCGTTTGCCCTTCGGGTAAACGGATCTCAGCGACCGCATCAGGCTGCCAACGCTTTACCGGCTTTTCAGGCACAAATGCGACAGCGCGTAACAGCGCCATCTCAAGACCCGATTTAGGATCCGGTGCATGGGGTAAGTCTTTGCGGCCGGTTAATAAAATCTGATAATAAAGCTGCACTTGTTCCGGCTTAAGCTGTTCGGCAAAGGCGCGAATTTGTGCGCTATACAAGGATTGCTGTGCGTAAGCGGGGGCAAATTGGGTCAAGGTAATTTGATGTAACAACTCAAGTAAACTGCGCAGCACTTCTTGGGCATCTGCGCCGTACGCGAGCACTTGGGCACAGGTATGCATTAACACGCCAATATCGGCATCGGTTAAGGCATTAAGCAAGGCAACTACATGCTGCTCATCAATACTGCCAAGCATGGTTTGCACTTGAGTGAGCATCACATTACCGCCACCAAAAGCAATGGCTTGATCTGTCAAACTCAAGGCATCACGCATACTGCCATTGGCAGCTTTAGCCAGCAATTTTAGGGCTTCTGCATCAAAGGGAAACTGCTCTTGGGTCAAGATATGATTGAGCTGAGTGCCAATTTCGCCTTGGGTCAGGCTTTTTAAATTAAATTGCAAACAACGGGATAACACAGTCACTGGCAGTTTCTGCGGATCGGTTGTCGCCAGAAGAAATTTAACGTGCTCGGGGGGTTCTTCTAAGGTTTTTAGCAGTGCGTTAAAACTGCTGCGCGACAGCATATGCACTTCGTCGATGAGATAAACCTTAAAGCGGCCACGGGTTGGACGATACTGCACATTGTCTAACAGCTCACGGGTATCATCGACCTTAGTGCGAGATGCGGCATCGACTTCAATCAAATCGACAAAACGGCCTTGGGCGATTTCCACACAACTGCCGCAAACACCACAGGGAGTCGCTGTCACACCTTGTTCGCAGTTTAAGCCTTTGGCAAAGAGTCGTGCTAAGCTGGTTTTACCAACACCGCGCGTTCCCGTAAACAGGTAAGCATGGTGTAAGCGCTGCTGGCTTAACGCATTGGTCAAGGCATGCAAAACATGGCTTTGGCCAACCATTTGATCAAATGTGGCAGGGCGCCATTTTCTGGCTAACACCTGATATGACATGGAACTCCCCAGAGTATGTGATACAAAAGCGGGAGCATGCGCCCCGAGAACTTTGAAAGATAACATGTCATGATTTGACATGCCATCAAACTATCCCAAGGCGCCTTTAGCTGCAGATTTATTCGCCTTCAAACTCACAAAGTTTAACCAACTCAAGCCCTAATGCGGTTAAACGGGCTTCACCACCTAAATCAGGTAATGAGATCACAAAGGCCGCATGTTTAACTTCACCGCCGAGTTGGCGGATCAGTTTAACGGTCGCTTCGATAGTACCGCCAGTGGCGAGTAAATCGTCAACAACGAGCACTTTGTCATTTGCGCTAATCGCATCAGTATGAATTTCTAGGCTATCGTGACCGTATTCCAGTTCATAGCTTTGGCTGATGGTTGCACGCGGCAATTTGCCGGGTTTACGCACAGGTACAAAACCGATACCCAATTCTAAAGCCAACGGTGCACCAAATAAGAAACCACGGGCTTCAGTGCCCACAATTTTGGTAAAGCCTTGACCACGATAATGTTCAACTAACAAGTCGATGGTCGCTTTATAGGCTGCTGCATTCTCAAGCAAACTGGTGACATCTCGAAATAAAATCCCTTCCTTAGGATAATTAGGAATCGTTTTAATGCTTTGCTTTATCAAGGATAAGGTTTCTGTATTCATAGCCATCATATTTGCTTAATAAGTTACTTAATCAATTCACCAACCTAGCGGTGGCGGTATAAAACAAAACGTCCACACTGGGTGGACGCATTGTCGAAAGTCGGACAAAGCTTATGCCGCTTTAGTTTTAGTTGCAACAATCACAATGCACAAGTGATGGAAAGGTTATCAATTTGTGCCTTAGATCAAACCCTGTTGGCACTCAGTTAAATCGCCTCAACAAGAACACGACTAAACTTTCAGTCACAGCACTTGAGCCCATTCAATCACTCAATCATCCCTCTATTTCAGGTATACCTTTAAGATACCAAAGTAGGATCAACGCCATGACAAACAGCAGACCTTTTACCCAAAGGATAGGGACCACAATAATACTGAGACTAAAACTGAGTGCGCTAACTATCATGGCTTTACGTTTCAATCCCTTACGCATTGCTCGCTGCTCTTGCCACTGGGTTAAAGCGTCGGCAAACCAGGGATGTGTCATCAACCAATGGTGTAAACGTTCACTCGAGCGGGCAAAGCAAAAGGCAGCAAGCAAGATAAAAGGCACGGTCGGCAATATCGGTAGCACGATACCGACTAAACCTAAGACTAAAGCGGTTAAGCCTAACAGTAAAAATAATCCACGCTTTAATACCATAGGTTTAAATGCCCTTTATCGGAAAAACAAAAGCCACTCGAAGAGTGGCCAATAGGCTACGCGCTAGAGATTAACGCTCGCTTAAATTAAACCTAAATGCTTTAACCAAGACAGACTTGCTGGCAGAGTCGGCAACAGTAAAACTAAAATAAAACCAATAAAATACAAAAAATTAAATGGGTCTTTGAACGGCTGACTACTCATTACAGCTCCTCTAGTATGTGCAAGTATAAGTGCGCAGGAATCGTACAGTGATTGAGATCACAAAACGGCCGACATTGTAGCGGTTTGTCAAATTAATAAAAACCCTCTAAATGTAGGGTTATTGCATTTATTTCGGCAATAAACCCAACCTTAAGACTGACGTCCGCGCACTATCCCTTTGGCCGCTAATTGCTCGAGTAACTGCATACAACCTTGCTCAATAATCTCTGGCGCCATTTGAGGGTAAGTGATTGTTAACCAATCAACTATCTCTTTAAAACCCGCTTGGCCTTGAGCTTGAAGAAATGCCAGCACCTGCGCGCTTAAGGGATTTAACTGTAGGAAACACACTTCACAATCGGCATCTTGATAGAGACAAAAAAACACTGGCGTATCGAGTTGTTGCTGCGGACGATAATCCTGACGAATGTGCTGCACCTCAAAATGATACTGCGCCACCCTCGCCGTCTGTGACAAACATAAAGCCTGCGTCGACATTTGCGCTAGGCTAAGTTGAGATTCATCCCCACTCGCCTGTGCAACCGCAACGGCCAACTCCAGCCATTCATAGTGCGCTAATTCGAGCATAAAAACAGGATCATTTGCCGTGGGCTGATATTCCTGCTGTAAAAAATCTAAAAACTCACCCGCGATATCGATAAAAATGGGCGATTGGCAATCATGTTGACTGAAAAAACGTTGCACCAAAGTCAGCCATTCCTCCTCAGAATACAAACTTTTAAGCACGGGAAAGCCGTTCGACACAAATCCCAGCACATTATTAAAAAATAACTCGCGGTAAACCTGCATACGCCGGACATCAGTATCCGCGGGCAATGGCGAAGAGGGATCGCGGATATAATCGATAAAGGATTGCTGCACTTGCTTAAAATCCATTAGGCGCTCCTCTTTACGGCATGAGCGCTATTTTGGGCATGGGAGCTGGACGCCGCCATTTGATAACCGTGAATTTGATTTATCTCGAGCAACAATTCAGCGGTTGTCGGCAAATTAAAGTCACGCTCAAGCAAAGTCGGTTTTACCCCATGCAAAGCATAACAGCGCTGTAATAATGTCCAGACGGGATCGTTAATGGCTGCGCCATGGGTATCAATGAGCAGATCTTCAGCTTGTTTGTAGTGCCCAGCAATATGCAGATAAGCGATGCGCTCCGTCGGCATGGCCTGTAAAAAGGCATCGGCATCGTATTGATGGTTTATCGAGTTCACATAGATGTTGTTCACATCCAGTAGCAGTTTACAATCGGTTTCTTGCAGCACGGCATTAACGAATTCAAGTTCTGTCATTTGCGCACCTGGAGCGGCATAAAAAGACACATTTTCTAAAATAAGCGGCCGCTCTAGAATATCTTCTACTTGCTTGACCCGCGCCGCCACATGCTTCACTGCAGCGTCGGTAAAAGGGATAGGCATTAAATCATATAAGTGACCTTGCCCTGAGCAATAACTTAAATGTTCGGAATAGACTTGGATTTGATGTAAATCCATAAAGGTTTTGATATTTTTTACAAACGCGAGATCTAAAGGTTCAGGGCTACCAATGGATAAACTCAAACCGTGGCAGTAGAAAGTATGTTGCTCAGTCAACTCACGAAATTGGCGGCCAAATTTACCACCTAAGGTCATCCAATTCTCAGGCGCCACTTCAAAAAAATTAATAGCATCAGGCACCTGTAAACAAAATTCACTGAGCATTTCTCGTCTTAATCCCAGCCCTACCTGTGCCGTATTTTTTTGATCATTCATAGAACCTCACGAACGCTAACCTGTAATCGCTTAAGAATAAAACACAAGAGACCAGCGCTGGCTGGCCTCTTTAGGCTCAATTATCCCAATAACTGCAGGGATAAAACAAACCCGCTTTACTTCACTTCTTTTTTAACGGCTTCGACTTTAGCATCCACTTTTTCGGCGGTTTTCTTCATATCAGCGCCACATTTCGCTTCACCACACTTACCTTCATGGGCCTTATCAGCGGCTTTCTTCATGTCAGCACCGCATTTCGCTTCGCCACATTTCCCCTCATGAGCTTTATCTGCAGCCGCTTTTTTCATCTCAGCACCGCATTTAGCCTCACCACACTTACCTTCTTTGGCTTTTTCAGCGGCGGCTTTCTTCATGTCTGCGCCGCATTTGGCTTCACCACATTTGCCTTCTGAACCGACAATTTGATAGCCCGCATCCATAGCTTCAAAACCAAATGGGTTAGTTTGTGCATTGACAGCAAAAGCCGAACTCATCACAACTGAACCTAACGCTACTGCAACTGCTGTTTTTTTAACTGAATTCATAAATAATCCCTTCTTGTTTATTGAGTAATAATGACCAACAACAGTTTAAGTAGCTGGCTTACAACAAAAGACCTGCCTTATTTCGATTTTATTGCAAAAAATATCATTAAGTCACAGAAATGGTCAAAATATCCTGCTAGGACAATCAGTTTAGCTTGGATTTTATTTATTGGCATACCTATTCATCCTCCTTCACAAGGCCACTTTGTAACTTAGGGCTGATAAGGTAGAATGCTCGCCCTTTGCAACAGATATGGGTTTACTGCAGTGCGTGTGATTTTGGCTCCAATGGAAGGCGTAGTAGACGCTTTGATGCGTGACATCCTATCGACCATCAATCCCTACGATTTGCTCGTCACCGAATTTGTGCGAGTGGTAGACCAACTGCTGCCTGAAAAGGTCTTTCTCAAACTGTGTCCTGAACTGCTCAACAACGGCAACACCCCTTCAGGTACGCCAGTACGAGTACAATTGCTTGGTCAAGAACCCCAATGCATGGGCGAAAATGCCCTGCGTGCCATTGAGCTAGGCTCACACGGTGTTGATGCAAACTTTGGCTGTCCAGCAAAAATTGTTAACCGCAGTAAAGGTGGCGCCGTATTATTGCAATATCCTGAGAGTGTGCACGATATTGTCAAAGCCATGCGTCAAGCAGTACCAAAAGAGCATGCCGTAACGGCCAAAATACGTTTGGGCTATGAAGATAAGTCACTGTTTATGGAAAACGCTATTGCTGTGTATGAAGCTGGTGCAACTGAACTTGCCATCCATGCGCGCAGTAAAGTCGACGGTTACAAACCACCCGCCTACTGGGAATACATCACCGAAGTGCGTAAACGTTTGCCAATCCCGGTGATCGCCAACGGTGAAATTTGGAACCGCGACGATGCTAAGCGTTGCATCGATGTCACGGGCTGCGACAGTATCATGATCGGCCGCGGGGCGATTTCATTGCCCAACTTGGCCGATACCATCAAGACAGGCGCAACCCCTTATACTTGGGCTCAAACCTTAGGGCTGATGCTCAGTTATACCCAAAGAGAGCTTAATGGTCGCAAAAGTGACTATTATCCCGCCCGGATCAAACAGTGGTTTACCTACCTCAATCGTCAATATCCCGAAGCCGATACCTTATTTAGGGAGCTACGCGTGTTTAAAACAACGGAAGAAATCGTCGCGGTATTAGAAGCTGCGCAGCGAAACTTAGCCGACTAACCATAGAGTGTGACCAACCACAAAACGGAAATCTATCTGATAAAGGTAAGAAATCGAGACTCAAACGCGGCAATGTGTGCAATGAAAGGGACTTAGTCATAGCACACATAATGCGATAGGAATGAAGTACTTTTTCGATTTTAACAGCGAAAATATTTAAAATATGGCAGATACTTGATCTTTATCATAGTCGTTGGTAGTGGAACTATTAGACTGGACGCCTAGAGTCAAATGAAATAGGCGATTTTACGTGAGCACCACCCATATCAGACATGAATTGTCAGAGCTTGAAGCTAATCTAAGGAAAGAACTCGGCGCGCTCCCTCCGTTCCTCGAAGTCATAGGGGAGCATTATGCTAGCCTGAGTCTGACAGAGTTAATTGATACATTGGCGCAAACGCCACTGGCCGATCACCCGCTATTTTGCCAGCTGAATAAACTTGATGCCGCCTTTTGTCAGCTCGACTTAGGCCTCTACGGTCTTTGCTCGGATTGTGAGGCAGAAATCGACACCGAACGCTTAAACCAAGATCCCACTGAACAACGCTGCGCCTCCTGCGCCGAGCATTATCAACACGAACATCGCCACGAGCTGCGCCTCACACATTGACAGCGCTGATCCGATATCCGATAAGCAACCTGAAAAGCAGGCAAAAAAATAAGCAAAAAAACCTCCGCAAGCGGAGGTTTGAGTTAGAGATTTAAGTCTAGCGAACTTTCTCTAATCAGAGTGATACTTTTTCTAAAGTAAATATACACTACCAAACCAGCGATTAACTTTCTTCGCAATAATGTCTACTTAGTAAATTAAATGTTCTTTAAACATAATAGAAACAGTCATATAAAAATACCACTCAATTGAGTGGCATTTATATTTAAATACTCAGTAATGATTAATTACTTAAAGTTGACAACCTTCAACATTCTTTGAGTTTTCATAAACAATATCACCTATCGGACTATAATCCGCAGCAACAATCGCTTGTTTCTCTTTCAAGAATGAATACAGTAAATCAGCATCCACAAAACCCGTTTGGATTGGGCTAGCAAGTTTAGGATAACCGTCACCACCAGCAGCGTTAAAGCTAGGTACAGTGAACTTGTAAGCACCAGTAGGGCTGAAGTCTTTGCCATTTATTTCACTAATATTGGCAGTCTTAGCTACGCAGTCAATGGTCATTTTCACGCCCGTGATTTGTGCATAACCACCTGAACCAATTTGAAGACTACCTACCGCGCCTAAATAAGCCGCAACTTCAGTACCTGTCATTTCGTTCAGAGTCACCATGTTACCGAATGGCTGAACAGTCAGCACGTCACGGTAAGTGATATTGCCAGGTTGAATAGAGGCACGTACACCGCCCGAGTTCATCACGCCAAAATCGGCTTTGACTTTATCACTTTGCGCCATCGCTAACATACGGCCTAAGTTAGTTTGCTTATTACGAACGTTTGCACGCTCGCCATCTAACAGAGCATCCGTAGTTGCTATGACTTCGTCTAACTTAGCTTGACCTTTCTCTTGGTAGTAAGATAGCAGCTCTTTTAACTCAGCATCAGGCTCAATCTTAGTGCCCGCTAAATCAGCAGTCTTCTTGCCCGCGTCATCCAATTTACGCATATTCACAGGCACAAGTTTATAGCTTGCTAAATGAAGCTCACCGTTAAAGTATTCAAAATCTGCACGACCAACATATTTACCCCATTCATGGGCTTGCATGATCCAAGTACCATTCTGTTTATCTGGAGCACATTCATCGCCTGGTTTAAAGTCAGCGTAGGCTTTGTTGTCAGTACCTGGTTCCATACACACTGGATTTTGTGAATGACCACCAATAACCACTTGCAAATCGCCTTCTTTCAATGCGCGAGCCATAGCCACATCACCAGGGGCGTTACTACCGTTATGGCCGTCAGCATAGTGACCCATGTGCGTGGTAGCGAAAATAATATCGGCCGCTTTGGCGTCTTTAATTTCTTTAATCACTTTAGCGACTTCAGTCTTTGGATCGGTGAACTCCAAGCCACTGATGAATTCTGGATTACCAATCTTAGCCGTATCTTCGGTAGTTAAACCTATTACAGCGACTTTAAGACCGTTTACGTCGAATACCTTATAAGCATCAAAGTAACGTTCCCCTAGATTGCCATCTGCATCTTTATGGTAAATATTCGCCGCTAACATAGGGAATTCCGCAAGGCGGCGCTGCATATCAACAACGGATAATGGATTATCAAACTCATGGTTACCAACAGCCATAGCGTCGTAACCAATTTTATTCATACCTGTGAAATCTGGGATCGCATCTTGTAGATCCGATTCTGGCACGCCAGTATTAATGTCGCCACCAGACAGCAATAATGTTTGACCACCATTCTTACTGACTTCTGCACGAATGCTGTCAATTAAGGTTTTACGCGCAGCCATACCGTATTCGCCGTCACTGTTTTCCCAGAAACGGCCGTGGTTATCATTGGTGTGTAAAACGGTAAATGTTGTGCAAGCGCTTCCCGCTTCAGCACATGTTGTTGGGACTTTATCGTCATCACTATTATTACAACCCGTAAGCGCAGCGACAACAGCAGTTGCAACTAGTCCTTTAATAAGCATATGTCTCATTACATCAACCCCTTGATTTTAATTATTTTATCATAGAAAGATTGCCGTGAACTCCATCAAGTTCAGCGTCACGGATAATAACAAATAATAAAGATAAATTGTGTCATTTTTATTAAAAACTTGACATTAATAGGGGAATTCGCAGGAGCTTTAAGACAGATTTGTTTCATATAAAAAATAAGCTGAATGACTGATTTCTATATATGTAGAGAATTAAATATAAAAGTGAAATAACTTAATTTAAATCCTTCAGTATAAATGACTTAGAAAGTGTTACAGAAAAAATTGATTGTTCCCATAAAAAAACAAGCATGGGCAATTTTCAATTTACCGCATGCTGTTTTATCAGCAATTAGACTTATCTACATTTCAAATCGCTGTAATAACCACTTAGAAATCTCTTTTAACTGCGCAGGGATCACTGAATGCGGCATAGGATAAGTCTGCCACACAACATTATAACCGCCCGTAATTAAAGCTTCTTTGGCTAATGTTCCAGCGGATAATGGCACTACATCATCCTGTAGACCATGTTGCTGTAATATGGGTGTATTACGATTCGCTGCGCTTAATTCAGCGGGTAATACATCGCCCGTCGGTAAATAGCAAGACAGTGCCATAATCCCTGCAAGTTGCTCGGGGAAACGCAGTCCAGAGAATAAACTCATGACTCCGCCCTGACTGAATCCTGCTAATACGATACGCTCGCTCGCAATACCCGCCGCGATTTGTTCGTTAATTAGTGCAGCAACCCTTTTCTCCGACTCAAGCACGCCTTGCATATCGGCTCTGTCGTGCAAATCCATGCTTTTAATATCGTACCAAGCGCGCATGACGTAGCCGCCATTAATGGTCACGGCTTGTTCTGGTGCATGGGGGAAAATAAACCGGATAGCATGATCGGCAGGCAAACCTAATGCAGGCACAACAGGGGCAAATCCGGCACCCGAATCCCCTAATCCATGTAACCAAATAACCACGGCTGTAGCTGGTGTCTTAGGCTCAACGACAATACGCTCAAGAGAAACTGACATACTAAAAAATCCCTAATTCGATATTAAACACTCATCAACTAAAAAGTGATGATAAATCTGTAAGTTAGACATGCTGTGCAGGCGTGCTTTATTCCGCATCCATGCCCAGTACATCTTGAATCGCACGCAACTGGGTATTTGAGTCCAATACTAAGCTCCAACGTACACCGCCACCATCGGCGATTAACATAGGTGGCTGACGTCGCAAACCGATATCCTCCGCACTCGCTTGCAGCACGATACTGGCAACATTGAGCCGCACTTGAACTTCGAACTCAGTGACGATTAACTTACCCTGCGAAAAATCTAACACCATTTTGATAACCGCCCTATGTGAAAACGCCGCCATCATAGCAAACTTGTGGTCTTTTACCGATGGCATTTCCTTCCCAACAGACGAGCCATTAAAGTTTGATTACATTTGAGCTAACAGTGAGATCACAAATCCACTGGATTATCAGGTAAACTTTTGCCCTAAATAGAATGGGTCGATAGAACACCAAGCAAATTGGTGCACTTATCGCCCAAAACTCGAGCAAAAATACTTCATCATTAGGCTGTTAAATAATGCTTTCACTTCGACGTACCGTCCTAAGCAGCGCCCTTTTGTTTGCGCTGCAACTCCTTGCTAGCACCTATGCCAATAGCGCTTCAAATACGTTAGCCGCTGAACCTAGTGCCACTGTTGTACAAGCACAGACGCAGCAGAACCTAGATGCACTGACCTATGCCAATTACACTGACGTCAGCGTGAGTCATGTTGAACTAGCCCTTGCCATCGATTTTAAACAAAGCCGCTTATCCGGCGAAGCCACCCTTGATTTGGCTTGGCATAAGGCGGGGAAAGAACTCATCTTAGATACTCGAGATCTAACGATTAACAACGTGAGTGCTTTGAATTCAAATGGGAAATGGCAAAGCGTGCCCTTCACCTTAGCCAAAGCGGACGCTGTAAAAGGTGCGGCGCTAACCATCAAACTTGCCGATGAAGCTACCCAAAAAGTTAAAATCAATTATCACACGTCGAATAATCCATCCGGTATTCAATGGTTAACTCCTGAGCAAACCCAAGGTAAACAGTTACCTTTTATGTTCAGTCAGAGTCAGGCGATTCATGCTCGCAGCTGGATCCCACTGCAAGATACCCCAGCCGTGCGCCAAACCTATAGCGCAACGATTACTACCGATAAAGCCATTACTGTGGTCATGAGTGCCGATCGTAAAACCCTGTCGAGCACGCAGACCCAGTTCACTATGCCGCAGGCGATCCCAGCTTACTTAATCGCCATCGCAGCCGGGCATTTAAAGTTCGCCCCTTTAGATAACATCTCGGGCATTTGGGCTGAGCCAGAAATCCTCGACAAAGCCAGCAAGGAATTTGCCGACACGCCGGAGATGATCAAAATCGCCGCTAAACGTTACGGCGATTACCGTTGGGGACGTTATGACTTGCTTATTTTACCGCCAAGCTTCCCCTTCGGCGGGATGGAAAATCCACGGCTTTCGTTTATTACGCCAACAGTGATCGCGGGTGATAAAAGTTTAGTGAGTCTAATTGCCCATGAACTTGCCCACTCGTGGTCGGGTAACTTGGTGACCAACGCCACTTGGCGCGATCTCTGGCTTAATGAAGGTTTTACGACCTATGTAGAGAATCGCATTATGGAAGATCTCTACGGCCGCGACCGAGCGCTGATGGAGCAAACCATCGGCTATTCAGAGCTGCTTGCCGAGCTTGCAGAACTCACGCCTGGCGATTCAGTGTTGCATGTGGCTCTTGGAAAGCGCTCACCCGACGAGGCCTTCAGCGGTGTCCCTTATGTTAAAGGCCAGTTGTTTTTAATCTTTTTAGAGCAGAAATTTGGCCGCGAGCGCTTCGATGCTTTTGTGAAAAGCTACTTCAATCATTTTGCATTTCAAAGCATTACCACGGCGCAGTTCCGTGAGTATTTATCTTTGAATCTATTAAACAAATATCCCAATGTTGTCAGTGAGGCCGAAGTGGATACTTGGATTGAAGGTCAAGGTTTGCCGCCATTTTTAGTGCAGCCCAATTCCCACGCCTTCGATGATATCGATGCCCAAAGACAAACTTGGCTCGACGGAAAACTTAGTGCAAGCGAGTTGAAAACCAGCACTTGGACAGTGCACCAGTGGTTAAGGTTTATCAATGAAATGCCAAGAGTCAATCTAGACCAAGCCAAACTTACCGAGCTGGATAAGGCGTTCCATTTTACGGGCACAGGTAACAGTGAAATCGCTTTTGCATGGTATTCACTCGCCCTAGACAACGGCTATTACACGGTACTACCCGCATTAAAACAGCACTTGACCCATATTGGTCGCATGCGCTTAATCGTGCCGTTATATCAAAAGCTTGCAAGCACAGATCAGTACGACTGGGCCAAGAGTGTCTATCTTAGGGCTCGCAGCGGCTACCATCCACAAACCCAAGCAAGTCTAGATATGATGTTTGCCGACAAACCACTCGAGCATGAACATAGCCATTAATGAGATAAAGAGCGATTAGTGTTAAGTGCCATTAGCAGTTGCGCTAACTATTAAGCCATTAGCACCATAAAAACAAAAAAGCCCAAACCTAGGTTTGGGCTTTTGCTATTCAATCTTCTGCCTCGATTCATTCAACTCATACTGAACTTATATTCATCTCACATTGAGTCAGATAAAAGCCAAGTTCGAAGCCGAGTCCGAAGCCTAAAGATTAGTGGTGATGACCACCAGCGCCATGGGCATGGCCATGGGCGATTTCTTCATCACTCGCGTCACGGGCACCAACGACTTCAATATCAAATGTCAGTTCGCGGCCCGCTAATGGATGGTTGACATCCACAGTCGCCATAAACTTACCCACTTTAACGATAGTCACTTGGCGTTGACCTTGGTCAGTATTGACCACAGCAGTCATACCCGGTTTCCACGCAGTCGCGCCCAATAAGTGCTTAACCGACACACGTTGGTGCGCATCCGCATCCGCTACGCGCTCACCGTATGTTTCGGCAGCAGGTAAAGTCACAGTGAATTTTTCACCGATGGCTTTACCATTAATGGCGTTTTCTACACCTGGCATCATATTGTCATGGCCGTGTAAATAGGCAATCGGATCGCGACCTTCGTTCGTCTCGATCACTTCGCCTTTCTCGTCACGCAGTGTGTAGTTAAACTGCACAACCATATCGTCTTTAATGCTCATCGAATATCCTTTGATTTTCTTCGATTTCAATTGTGGGCCGAGCTTAACAAAACTGAGCTTTTCACTCCACTTTTTTATCCGGCCTAAAAGCGCTCAAAACCCGCAGCGAGCGCTTTTTGGCTACAGTAACTACAGTGACAGTGGCTACAGTGATAGTCCTAAAGCGCTAAACACCTCAGAGCTTGGGAAGCCATCGGCAATCATCTGTTTGCTCCGTTGAAAGGCTTGCAGCCCTGCCACAGAGTTACGCCCTAAGACGCCATCTGGCTTGCCAACATCAAATCCGGCCTCATTCAGTTTTGCTTGCAATTGCTTAACTTGCTCGCGACTTAAGCGTGGCTGTTCTGGCGGGCTCACTGTCAAAGGTAACCCCCCATTAATGCGATCGGCTAGATGCCCAACTGTGATGGCATAATACTCAGAGCGATTCCAACGCATGATCACATTGAAGTTCTCATAACCTAAAAAGGCAGGCCCTGTATGCCCTGCTGGCAAATACAGCGCGGCTTGAATATCAACGGCAGGCAAAGGTTGACCATTCGCTTGCGTGACATTGAGCGCGGCCCATTCCGATAAGGCCAAGGGCTGCTTTGCCCCTAAATGGCTGTAACTAAAATCCTTTGGCAATAAGACTTCACGGCCCCAACGTTCATTTCGCTGCCAGCCTAAGTGCTGTAAAAAGTTCGCGGCGGAAGTCAGCGCGTCTGTGGTGCTATTCCATAAATCGGCTTTACCATCGCCGTCACCGTCGACGGCATATTTGGCATAGGCCGACGGCATAAATTGCGTGTGTCCCATGGCGCCAGCCCATGATCCCACCATAGTGTCATAATCAAACTGATACTTTTCTTTCAGCTTTAAAGCTTGCATCAATTCTATGGTGAAATAATTGCTACGGCGTGGCTCACAGGCCAAAGTCGCGAGCGAATTCAATACCGACATCTTGCCTTTATAGGAACCATAGTTAGTTTCAAGCCCCCAAAAAGACAAGATATATTGCGGCGGCACGCCATATTCTTTGGCTAATTGATTGAGTAATACGCTGTGTTTTTGCAGCAAACGACGGCCTTCGTTGACGCGCCATTCGGTGGCGCGCTTACTGAAATAATTATCGAATGTCTGGCTGAATTCAGGTTGTTGCTGATCGAGCTCAATCACCCGAGGCACAAATTTCAAATTTGCAATGGTCGAGTTAATCGTCGCCTCTGACAGCCCTTCAGTGCGCGCCCGCGCTTGTAGCCCAGTCACACAACTCGGAAATGCCTCGGCATTCGCTTGTACGCTAGCACTGATATCGGGCATTAGGTTGGCTTCAGCGACTATGCCACTTGCGTTGCTACTGCTCGCGTTAGTGCTTGCCTTAGTACTGGCACTCGCCGCAGGCACGCTGGAACAGGCACTCAGGCTGACACAGGCGGCAATACTCGCAAAGAGATAAGTTAACCCTTTAATTTTAATCAAATCAACAACTCCAATATTTGATTTCACAATAATGACACAGTCATCACACTGCTGTGGCTAAACACGACAATCTTCCTTCTTCGAGAGGGAATTGCCCTAGAGAGATATTCGCCTTGGCATAACGAGTTAACGGTTCTATTAAAAAAACCTTTAACGGCCAATGGTATAGAAGACATGTTTCTCCCCCATGGAAAGCCTCTATCTGAGCCACACTTGGTCAGCAAAGCACGCAGCATCAAGGCTTCTCATTGCCAATAATCCTGACCCATAGCGACACGTAACACAATCCTTATCGCCATAAATACCTTGTGGCATCGGCTTATTGCTCAGTTATCCAACACAAGAAAAATCTTAACAAAGAATCCCTTGGTATCGCAGCATGTTACCGTATAATGGATAAGTTAACAGCACACATCAAAGAGACCTATCATGACTGAAATCAATGCGGCTTTGGCTGGCTTTATCAAAAATGTAAAACAACATCAGACGCTTTGGGGTCTAATGGATGAAACTGGCGAAGGCTGGGTCGTTTGTGACTCTTCAGAATTTGAAGACACAGATGTGATGCCATTGTGGTCAAGTGAAGCCACTGCAAAATCCCATTGCAGCGACGAATGGCACGACTACCAACCCGTTGCTATTTCATTAGAAGAATTTTTGGAATATTGGGTGTCTGATCTCAACGACGATGGTGTATTGATCGGTGTGGATTGGCAGACTGATGAAGATTGCCTTGAACTTGATCCAATTGTTTTAGCAAAAGATTTGGTTGATGTTGAAGAAGTTTAATCCCTTCAATATGACATCAAGGACTGAGGTGCTCATTCCTTGATGTCTGCTATCCCGCTTATCGATATTCCCTTCGACCAACGTCATACCTGTTGGTTTTGCGGCGAACCGAGCAATCAACACTTCGAATATATTGCCCACACACATACGCCACATCCGTCATTAGCCGTGCCCGCCTGCAGCGAATGCTTACGATTAGCCAAACAACATCCTTTGAGCTCAATATGGGATTGTCGTATGGCCGTCAAAGATGCACTGATGCGCATTTATGCAAAACACCTCGCGATTGGGATTAATTGGACCGAAGAAGAACTTGCCGAGTCTGAATTTTCCTGCAAAGTGTTTGAAGGCTTTAAGAAAAGTGCTTGGATGATGTACCAGATTGCCCGCGACCGTATCAATGCACCCGGCTGGCCACTGGTATTAGAAGGCGAAGAAATTGACGACCAAGGTTATAACGCAGGTTTCGAATTTGATGGCGTGACCTTTAACTCAGTTAATGCTGCAATCCAGTACTACTCGACGCAATTCACCTTAGATCCTCAGTTTTTTGCCGAACTTGTTCGCCTCGTCGGCCGAACAAGATTCAACTATGCCCTACGACTCGCCCGCATCCATATTGCCGCCGCCAAAGAAATGAAACGCCAAATATTACAAGATGTAGAAGCCGAATTCGCCTCGTAATCGAACGTAAAATAAAAAGGTATTTGGTAGGATTTAAACAAGAGCGATGGAAAGGTGACGATTGAATGGCTGATATTAAAAGTCTGATATAAACAAGCCATATTTAAAACAGTTATTAAAAGCAATTATTAAAAGCGCTGAGCCTACCGATGACCAACACAAGGACAATCACCGATAGGTAGAATCTCAAGATGCTTAGTGATTGATCACTTGTCTTAATCTTTCTTGTACCACTTCCACGAGTAAATCCGGCTGGAATTTAGAAATAAACTTATCACAACCGACCTTCTCAACCATGGCATGGTTGAAACTGCCGCTCAGTGAAGTATTCAAGGTAATATATAGATCTGACATAGCTTTATCACCGCGAACTTCAGAGGTCAGTTTGTAGCCGTCCATCTCGGGCATTTCGGCATCGGTAATCATCATCAGTAATTCTTTAGATACTTGCTTACCTTCATCACGCCATTTCTGTAATAACGTCAGCGCCTGCAAGCCATCCGAGGCTTCAATGATTTCTATACCTAGTTGGCTTAAGGTTTCACGCACCTGACGCCTTGCGGTCGATGAATCGTCCACGATCAAGATTTTTCTGCCTGGCATTTCATGGACTAAGGTTTCATCGAGCACACCTTCAGAAAGCCTAATATCGTAGTGAATAATCTCAGCTAGCACTTTCTCTACATCGATAATCGACACTAGTTGCGATTTGCCTTGGTGCTCGATGCGGGTAATTGCCGTCAAATAATTATTGCGCCCTGCCGTTTTCGGCGGCGGCATGATATCGCTCCATGTCATGTTGATAATGTGCTCAACCTTGCCGACTAAGAAGCCCTGCACGCTGCGGTTATACTCTGTGATGATCATATTGGCATCATCATCCGGCGGTAAAGGTTTAAACCCAATCGCCGAACGTAAATCAATCACAGGGATAGAAATGCCGCGAATATTAGCAACACCATAAATATGAGGATGACTCCCAGGCATAGCATTAAGGGGAGGAAGCTTGACCACTTCTTTAACTTTAAAGACGTTGATGGCAAATAACTGCGTGGAATTAATACTAAAGAGCAACAACTCGAGGCGGTTCTCACCCACGAGTTTGGTACGCTGATCTACGGTTGCAAGTACGTTTGCCATAATGCTGCTTCTCTACTCTTGAGGAAAATCCTTTCCTCACATGCGACGGATTAGCTCAAATTATAGCGGTAAACTTCCATGAAGAACCATGCCGAGGTGCTATTTTATCTAAAAATTACAACCACTCTCGCAAAATTACGTCGCTAACTTGGTTTACTCCACCCCGAATATCAATGGCGCTGTCGGCTCATGTCTGTGCTCAAGCGGCGAAATAGCCAAAACATTTGGCTTTGGCATAAGTGTGAATATTAGCAAAAGCGCGAATATTCAACCCATTCAAAACGCATATTCAATTTAGGTCAGCGACACTGTCGCCTAACGCTGCACTTTCTGGGCAAGCACCATGCCCGCAAGATCCAAGGCATTTCTGTCGCAGATTATCTCAAACCCCGATTGACGCAGCACAAGTAACAACTCGCGGTGATTAAACCGATTTTGCTGTGGATGCTCAAATAAGCGTCGGCTTAATGGATTACAAATCGCCGCGCGATATAAATCCTCTATCACAAAGTAACCGTTTGGTTTCAGTACCCTTGCAACATCCTTAATGGCCGCCTGCCAATCTGGAATATGGTGGAATACGGCAAAATCAAACACCATATCAAACTCGCCATCGGCAAAGGGAAGACTAGAAGCATCGGCAACCGAGAAACTCAGCCCTTTTAAGCCCTGCGGCCGAGCTTGCCAACGGGACTGTGCCGCTGCAACCATTTCGGGGTCGATATCCACGGCCGTGATATGTCCTGCGCCAAAATGCTCGCGGATCAACTGAATACCATTACCAAACCCACAGCCGATTTCTAATGCACGCTCGCAGCGGGCCATAGGTTTAGGCATCATAGAAGTCAGTAAAGGCGCTTCGAGATGATTTTGTAGCCAAAAACGTATTGGATGCTGAACGAGCTTTTTTTCAAATGGATTTAATTTCATGCCATCCTCTAAATATGGGTAAACTATTGTTGAATAATTTTACTGATCGAACTGCCACTATGGTACGTAATGATAGGAACATAAGTTCACCAGAGGCCACGATGAAATTACCTCTTTTCCCACTACCCATTTGTTTATTGCCCGAAGGTTACACACAACTGCGGGTATTCGAACCTAGATATAAGCGTTTAGTCGCCGAATCGTTAAAGTCAGGCGAAGGATTCGGCTTATGTATGCTCGAAGAGGATGGTAAAACTATTCAGCCCATAGGCACCTTAGTGCATATTATTGATTTTGAAACCCTACCCGATGGCTTTTTAGGGATCAGTATTCAAGGTGCGCAGCGCTTTAAACTCAATGAAATCCGTGTCGAAGACGATGGATTAAAGCGCGGCGATGTTAGCTTTATCGACAATTGGCCTGCTGTACGTATTGCGACCGATGAGCGTTACTTGAGCCAAATGTTACAAAATATCATCAAGGAATATCCGCAACATCTCAAGCACTACCAAGCGGAACAGTTCGAGGATATTGCTTGGGTCTGCCAACGCTGGCTAGAAATATTACCCGTGCAAGCCTCCGAAAAGTACACCTGCATTAATGCCTTAGATCATATTATGACCCGAGACCTATTGAGAGCCGTGATAAAATAGCCCTGTGAATGATCCTTTATTTAAGCCAGTCCGTATTGATTGATAGTTTGACAGTAAAACTGGGCTCAGAAACGAATCAAGCCTCTCAATGTTGTCGTTACTGATGTCAACATCAGGACTAACGACTGTGATAAGAGCGAAAATAATGGAAAATATTCAATCACAAAGCAGGCAAAATCGGTATCATGGCCCTATCACGTCTCTGACTCATTCGGCTATGGATAACGACATTCCCGCTGTTAAAACCTGCGAGCCTCAAGCAGATGCTTTAATCACGTTCATGCTTCAAGTAGCAGATAAGCGTGATAGAGCCGCCTTTGGGCACTTATTCCAGCATTTTATGCCCAAGATCCGCGCCTTTGGTTTGCAAAGACTGAATCAACAAGGCTTAGCCATGGATTTAGTTCAAGAAACTATGACCAGCGTGTGGACTAAGGCCCACCTGTACAATGCTGAAAAAGGCTCAGTGACAACTTGGGTGTTTACCATAATGCGTAATCAGTGTTTCGATATGCTGAGACGAGTACAACACAATAAAGAAGATACCTTTGGCGATGATATTTGGCCATTGTGCGATGCAACCATGGCTCAAGACACACTCACTGATCATAAATTGACGGCGAAACTCCTCCAACATCTTGATGCCCTTCCCCTCGCGCAACGACAAGTCGTGCAAGGTATTTACATGCAAGAACTCACTCAACAAGAGTTAGCCGATGCCCTCAAGGTGCCAATAGGGACCATAAAGTCACGATTAAGACTCGGGCTAGAAAAGTTGAAAAGTTTCTTGGAGACACACAATGATTAAGCATCATCCCCAACAAGAATTACTCGTGAGCCATGCGAATGGGGACTTACCTTTGTCGATGGCCATCGCGGTATCAGCACATTGCGCGTTATGTGAGACGTGTCGTGAGCAACTTGCCCTATTAACAGAGCAAGCCGCCAATTTGGCTTTAAATCAAGATGATGCTCATGCTGTAAAGCATACTGATAAAGCGACGATTCACACTGCGATTCACACTGCACATATTGCTGAAAACACTCAAGCTACTAATGTACCAGTGATGGATATTGACGCTATGCTGGCGCAAATCATGGCTCAGCCTGCGGCAACGGATGTGCCTAATAATGCTCCTCTAAATATTCAAGTTAAACAACAGCATTACACAGTACCGTCGGTATTTCGCCAGCATTTGGCTCGTCCTTGGCAGATCCTAGGCAAAGTCAGTCGCATGCGTTTTGATGTCGATGAAATGAACACTCGCGCGAGCTTGTTACACATAGATGCCCAAGGTGAAATCCCGCAACATACCCACAAAGGTTATGAACTAACACTATTACTGGCTGGAGAGTTTTCGGATCTTAATGGTGACTATGTGCCAGGTGATTTTATTGTGCTCGATAGCCAACATCACCACTCACCAAAAACCGTTGACGGTTGTTTATGCTACACAGTGTTAGATGCGCCACTGCATTTTACCAAAGGCCTAAGCAAGCTGCTTAACCCCATAGGTGAACTGATTTATTAAGCCTACTGCCTGCGCTGTAGCGTGACTTATTTATTCAATTTTTTTAGATGAATCCGTTGCTAAATTATCAGTTACGAAATAAGCCATTAATCCCATTGAAATAACCTATTTCAGTGGGATTTTTGTTCTATTTTTGCGAGATTTTTTGTTCTATTTTGCGAGAATTTTTAATTCAATTTGCTAGTAGTAGCTGCATTCTATTTGCCTAAAAAGCCGCATTATGGACACACTGCATTACCGCTAAATACAAGATAAGAACATAACTTATGCCAAGCTTTATTCTTTAAATCAAATAAATAGCCAGAAACAATTCACGTTAACCCAACATTAATCAACAAATAATCACATTGAATAAAAATTAAACTTGCATAAGCTATTTATATTGATATACTGCACATCGTTTTGAGATACACCTTGTTGTTTACCTTTTTAAACCAGCCTGACTATTAGCAATCAGAGTTCGGTCCTCATAAAGAAAGCCTACTACAAGCAAAACCCCATAAGCTCAAGCATTCGATACCACTAAAATCATGTGGTTATGTCTGTGAACTTACTGTTCTCCACACTGTCATAGTATTGTCATTAAGCTATGGTCAACTGGCAGAATCAAGTTAGTCCATTGGCATAATCGACAGCATGTATTATTTATCGATTAAGCATCTCTTGATTAATGAATCAAAGATGGGGTAACCTCGATACTCAATAGAACGAATCTTTCGCAAATTGCTAAGGATATTTTATAGTTACAACTATCTCACCTATGGGTGAATTAACAAAAAGGAGTGTGGCATATGTCATACAAAATTAATGGACATGAAATTACAGTGAACTTCCCTGTAGATTCAATCTCAGTAAATAAAACCTCAATTGCTTTTACCGATCGTCAAGGTAAAAACAGACAGACTTTTTCAAAACGTACAGAAGCCATCAGCTTTATGAAATGGTTATTGTCCGCAAACAAATAAGTCAAAAAATAAATTAGACGATAAGTTAGAAATAAGTACTGTAATACCCCGTTTGCTCAAGTGTATTTAATCGGTTTCCATTCTCTTCGCAGTACCGAACACTTAAGTAAACTGATAGCCGAATGTCACGAACACGCTATCCTTTTTTACGTCATCATGACGAACACATTTGGTTCAGGCTGTATCTCTCTCACACAGATACCTGCCGAACCAAATGAGTCAAATCCAGCTTAGATCACCCACTTCCACTGCAGCATCCGCTAATATTCATTCCCATGAATACTGTTAAGTACCTCTTCTATGCCAAAACCCAATACCCAAATCGCCATGCAAAGCTTGATAAACCAGATCAAAGCGACTATTCCACTCAACTTAGAAGAAGCACAATTGTGCCAGGGACAATGTTTAGGTTGTTCGAAAAAAATGCTTGAAATGCTCGATGCAGAAATCAGCTATTGGCAATATTCAGATGCGATACCCAGCCTAAAAGATTTAAAAAACCTCGAAAAGATAGGCCAACGTACCTATAAAATCCTTAAGCGAAACCAGTTGCTGCCTTAATCGCTTGTATTTGCATTTAACTATTGATGGGGCGTTTTACTTATACGACTGAACATAAATTCATAACTGAACTGAACTGAACTGAACTGAACTGAACTGACAATATGATCCTGATAGAAATCACATTGCCAGTTTTATCTTAGCTATTGTCTATAGCCGTTAAAAATTACAACTCTATAGGCTCAACGTCTGGACTCTGCCAACCTTGCGCGAATATCTGCCAAAGAATATTCAGTTAAGAGTTCACCATCGGCAAATACGGGGACAAACTCGCAATTGTTAACATCTTGCCAGCTCGCTTGATCTTTAAGATAAAATTGCCCTTGCTCATCTTTAAACACCGCAACCAGTCCCTTAGCTGATTTTTTAGTACCGTCATCGGTTTTAGGATCTTTAAATATTTCTCTGTCTTTACCATCAACTTTCGCAAAGGTCGCTTTCACCGCGTAACCGTCGGTATCTCGGGTCACGTGTTGATAGGTAAAACTGCCAATCCCAAACACAATATTGGTTGACGCAAAACCTTTGGCCTTTAAGCCGGCACAAATGGCTTCAGCCCGCTCAATGGTGATTGAATCGCCATAAATCAGTCCGACATGGCTATCGAGTAATTTGTAACCTTTTGCAGTTGTGCTGCCCCCAAAGACATCCCACAAACACTCGATAGCGCCTTTATACTCAGGGCTCCCCACAGCTGCTTGTGGATCACCACAAATGATCTTCACCGGACAACCCGTATCAGGCCTAAACACCACTTTGCCCTCACGCGCAAGAATACGGTCTTTTAAGGCAACGGTGAACTCTGTCATCACCTGCCAAAAATCCCAAGAATCAGAAACGATACTGACAATGCCGCTAGGATAAATATCTTCAATCAGACGGCGGAACGTCTCTAATTCATTCTCCATACCACCCGCACACATCACACTGTGCTCCGTTGCGGCCACACTGCCACCGACAAGTTCATGATCACTATCGGCACGGTAATATTGCTCAAGAAAATCAATCGCGGGAATGGTATCTGTACCCGTAAAACTGAGTAAATGGGCGGCGCCGCTCATTACCGCAGCCTCTGCACCATACATGCCGCGGAAACTAAAATCATGGCCCTGCCAATCAACAAATGCGATGTCACCATCGGTTTCTAGCGCGTAAGTCTCAAATATTTTGCGGTATTGCAGCGCGGTTGTAGCACTGGTACACATACCCCACACATTCGCGGAAAGGATGGTTTCGAGGTAATTGGTCAACCAAAAGAACCGCTCATCGGTATTGTACAAAACCAAGCAAGGCACTTTTAGTGGATACACTGAGCCTTCAGGTAATGCCATGATTTTTACTGGTAAATAACCTAAATCATGCAACTCCTCAATATGCTGAGTACCGACATTATTTGGCCCGAGATAGTTATTGATACGGCGGGAGAATTGGCGAATGATCTGATCCTTGGGTTGTTGAAAGAAATCACGGTTCCAATTGTCGATCAAGAAATGCTTGATAAAATACTGCAAGCCAAAAAACACCATTTGGTCTGTATAACCACGACGGGATTTACGGGCGGTCAAGTTACTAAAAATCACTTGAGTATTATCGGGATACTGACGACGGTGGTCGACTTTGTAGCCATCAATGGCGGTAACGGGATTCAAGTACATAATATTTTCCTTAATGATTCATATAACTCAAAACAGCATGGCAATCACAGAACTCGCTCGAAATATGTGCAGGGACACCTAAACTATCGGTACAAAATAATCTGTCGATGCCCGCCTCGCGCAGAGCCGATTCGCTGGCCTTATCTTCATAATGTGACACGATCAAAATGACGCTTTGGGCCCCCTTTTGCTTTAACTTGATGGCAAGTTCGATAAAGGTTCTGCCACCAGCACAAATGTCATCGACGATTAAGCAGGTTTTGCCCGATAAATCATCACAGAACACTTCAGTAGCGATAATATGACCATTGACCACATCACGATGCTTATCGGCCCTGATCACCGGCATTCCCTGTAACGCTTTAGCTAAGCCGAATACTTTCTTATTCGCCCCCGCATCGGGTGAGACTAACACTAGCTCACCCGATAATTGAGCTGCAATCGCGGCGACAAAGCTGTGGTTGTCAATAACTTGCACTCGGTCTAACAATGCGGCGGTGACATCGCTGTGCGGGTCAAAAATGCTGACTGAAGCATATTGCTGCTGATTAATCAGGCTGGCATAGACTTTTACCGATAAGGCCTCGCCCACATTACACACTCTATCTTGGCGGGCGCCCGGCATATAAGGCAGTAACAGATCGATTTGCTCTGCACCGCTGCGGCGTAATGCATCAGTTAACAACAAGAGCTGCATGATGGAATGATCGCCACGATAGCCGAAGAAAAGTGTGACGCGTTTCGCTGGAGGAACCAGTAGTTGAACATGATTCTCCCCCGCGCCAAATTGAAATAAACGGTAATGAGCCTCATCACTAGCTGCGGGTAACTGATAAAAATCGGCTTGCAGTTGTTGAGTGTTAACTGTGCCTTGATACGCTTGAATGCTTTTAGATGCTTGAATACGTTGAGACATACTAACCTCCTGTCTATGGCAAGATTACCGCAATTAACGGCGCCCTTGTTGTCTACAGAACCAATAGTGTCTTAAAGACATTATTATGTAAAGTTGATTTTTAGACTATTTATGACGAAATAAAAGCCATTGATATACCTAAATTGCATATAGTGTCCTTTAGACACTATATGCAATTTAGGTAACTGAATAGGAAAAAAGCTGTTGAGTAATATCAAAATCTAAAACATAAGCAGTTGTCATTAGCCCCATGAAAACGCGTTTCAATCTGCAACGACTTTGATCAACATTCTAAATTTCTTAAGAATCGGTACGATGCGGTATCGGGTTTCAAGCGGTATAAATTCGCAGGACGCCCCCGTTCAGTGCGCTTTAATCCGGTATCGATCAATAAATCGGCCTGTTCAACCCGCCGACGAAAAGATTTACCTTGGATAGGCTTACCCAGTAAAACTTCATGTACATGCTGCAGTTCTGGCAAGGTAAAAGGTTCAGACAGTGCAAAGCCTGGCACTAAAGAATATAAGGCTTTCTGTGTTAAGCGTTCCCGCGCTTGCTCAATTAACTGCAGATGATCAAACGCTAAGGTCATCTTTAACACATCCTCTAATGGCCACCACTTAGCATCACTCACTGAATCAATCTGGATTTGGCAGGCTTGATAACTCATCAAGGCGGTGTAACACACTGTCACCGACCAACCTCTCACATCGCGACAGCTATTACCCACAGTGCAAAGCTGCTCAATATAAGGTGGCACTACCGCGGTTTTCTCATGCAGTTTACGTAATACGGTTTGTTCTAAGGATTGATCGCAATTTTCATCGATAAAGCCTCCGGGTAATCCCCACAAACCTAAAAAAGGATGGTTTGAACGTTGCACTAAGAGTACTTTAAGCTGCTGATCATGGTAGGTAAACAATACGGCATCCACTGTCAGTAGCTGAGCCTTGAAAGCCTTAGGATCGTAATTGGCAAGATATTCCGCTTCAGTCATGAGTATTCCCCATCATTCAATATCATAAGCTTAACTTAGGCATGACACAGCTTCAAACACATTATGTCTTAGCGTCACTAAGTAAATATCCTGCACCGTGAGCATAGCTACTTTGGCCAAATTTACGCTGATAACGCGGCAACATAGTCTCGTTCCCCAATAATCCGCCTTGATGCAAATACATCACATGACCTGGTTCACTACGCTGTAAATAATCCTCAAGCACAATAAAACCTAAGGGATCGTAGAGTAATTCAAATTGAATACCTGAGGCACAAACGCGCTGCCACATGGCATAGAATTCAGGGTAGAGTTTACCAAAGTGATATTTTTTGCCGACATTCACTATCTGTGGATGCTCGAGAGTATTTGGATTAAGCATAGAGAATTGCAAACGTAAATAATCATCGCCGCCCACCACGGCGCAAGTCACGACACGAATCGCCGTTTGCTGACGAATAAAGTACTGATTTAAAAATAACGCCGTCGTCCCCGTCCCCGACGGTAAAAATACCGTTAAATCGACTAAATCATTCGCCTGCGCAAATTGCACTATTTCTTGCGCTAATACATTTACCCCGTATTCAGCGTAGGAACAACGCCCGCCCTCTGGGATAAAAAGCGCCGTCGGCTCATTCGCGAGTACCTGAGTCTCAATATACTCTTGGCAACTCAGTCGCGCACTACCCGTTTGCAAAGCAGGTTCACAACTAACGTTGTGGCCAGATAAAACCTGAGGTTCACCCTGCGACTGAGTAAACGCCAGCTTTTGCGCCATTAACTCACTTAAGTCGATAATATTGGCGCCATTTGCCAATGCCGCAGCGTAATTCCCCGTGGGATGCTTAACAATCTGGCTGGCAATATGGTCAACATAAAAATCACACTGCCAGCCTTTCATCTTGGCCAATGTAGATAGGGAATACAAAGAGTTTGCTAAGGGTGAGCCATGACCTATCACCTTGTTGATGCCTGCAAACTCATGATCTAAAAAGTAGCCGAATTTACGCGCTTTATTGCCGCTAAACGCTGGATGCAATAAATCATCACGTTTTAGAAATATTTCTCGACCAGCAAAGGCAAAAATATCGACGGGGGAATTTGCAAACATCAGGCTACTCAAACGATTAAATACTCAGGCTTTTAAGCCATTGGATGGAATGGCTAGTGTAACGCCGCCTTTGCTCTTCTGCTCTTAAGAAATTAGCAATTTAGCGAAGAATTAGTAAAAATCACAAATGAAGCTTAAACAGGCGGATGTAAGATATTGATTTTTGAAAATAAAATAATTGGCACGTTTCTCGCTTAGTCATTGGCATATATTCAGTTTATCAAAGCTAACAGCATTCATTACAGCTAACGATAATGGCTAAAAAAGTAACATAAGGAGTTTTCAATGGCAGTATTACGCTTAATATTCAACATAGCTTGGTTTGTGCTCGGTGGATTTGTAATGGGACTCGCTTGGTGGCTCGCAGGTATCCTGTGTTTTATCAGCATTATTGGTATTCCCTTTGGCCGCGCCTGCTTTGTTATCGGTGAAATGACCTTCTGGCCCTTTGGTCAAGAACAAATCAGCCGTCGTCACTTAACCGGACGTGACGATTTAGGCACAGGTGCCCTAGGCATGGTGGGAAATATTATTTGGTTCTTGCTGTTTGGGATCTGGTTAGCCATAGGCCACCTGGTCCATGCCTTAGCCTGTTTTGTGACTATTATCGGTATTCCCTTTGGAATACAGCATCTTAAACTGGCATTACTCAGCCTAACACCGATAGGACAAACCGTCGTGGCTAAAGCCTAATCGGCAGTGAGTTATCCGTCTTAGCGCTGTTCATTGCCGATGATTTACTGTCGATGATTTACTGTGGAGAATGGATAGGGCTTTTTCATCCCACACTGAAAATATCGCCTCGTTAAAGGCCATTTCTTCCTCCAGTAAATCGTTGCAACTGTATTGAGTATGGACATATTGCGCATGGGCAGGTTCATCATCCTCTTGAACCTCAGTTTGCGACTTAGTCGGCGCCACAATTGCCAACAGATAATGTGCCAGTTTTGCAGGGGCATCAATGGCCGCATCATGGCCGCAATACGCTAATACTATCAAATCCGTGTGAAAGTGCTGTGCCAAGGCTTTGCTCGATGCCATGCTCACCAACGCATCACGGTCGCCACAGAGTACACTTATCGGCACTTCCACGGTCAATGGACACTGATATTGAAAAGCCGCCCACAGTTGCCGCCAGGCGTTACGAATAGTTGGCGACGATTGGCGGCGAAATTCACTCCATTCGGCAATTAAACTGCAGTCTCGCCGATGACGAAAACTGGTTAAACGCACTATCGTCGACTCGATGGGATGTAAGGCTTTACCTCGAGCCCGCAAGAAAAACGCCTTCAATGCATTCAGTGGATTAAATCTTTGATACCAAGCCGATAAATTAGCCGCACTGCTGTTTAGTACAAATACATGCCTTATCTGCCAAGGTCGCTGACGCGCCATTTCCAGTGCCAACATACCGCCCATAGACAAACCGAGAAGGTAAATGCCTTCTCCTTCTTGTACCTGCTCATCCAATTGCTGCCACACTGCATGGGCATAGTCAGCAATCTTAAGCGGACTGGCCTCGGTTGATAGCGTTCCATTGCCCGGCAAGTCAGGAGTCAGTACTCGCAGCCCCTTTTGTCGCAGTCGCTGATCGAAGCCATTCCAGTGGCGCTGATCACGCATTAATCCCCGCAATAACACCCAAGTTGTCATGACTGTGGCTCCCGATACCAATACTGCCGCGCGCACTCAGTGAGTTCAGCCAAACGTTCAGGCGTTAACTGCTCTAACGATTGGGCGTAGGCCGCTTCCATCATAAATTGCATCAGCACTGTGTGCCTGCGTAAAATTCTGTGATGACGATGTGTTTTCTGCGGATTGAAAAAACCTGCAAAATTAAATATTTGTCTGGGATTTTTCTTAATCCAAGCCCAGGATCCCATCTCTAATGTCAAAGGCAGAAACGGTACCTGCGCATGGGGATCGGCCACTTGATGTTGGCGATAGAGGTAATCCCAAATATCCCCATGGGTGCGATAAAACTGACTCTGGGGTGCGAGCCGATAATGGCCATGATGGGGATAACTCTGTTCAAATAATTGTTTTAGATGAAAAATATAATTGGCATTTTCGAAGGCGGTACGCGTATGGGCGTAGGGGAACCAAATATGATCACTCAAGCCAAAGCCTGAGTGAGCATCGAGGGAAATCAAACTAGTGCTGCGGCTCAGCAATTGCTGTACATAGGCAACTAAGCCAGTAGTTTCAAGCTCCATTCCCCCCATGCCGCGATACCAAGGCAGCCGCGACGATATCCGCTGCCCTCCCACCATAAAGGAGACTTTTTCGCTGGATTCTATCGGGGCGTTACGCATCAAATCCACTTGATTGCCATTACCCCGCGTTCCCATAAATAAACCAACGGGATTCACCACAGGCACAAAAGCTAACCGCACGCCCGTTAACATCTGTTGTAGATGTTTATCCCACACCAGCCGCTGCAACAAACTGTTCAGCAATGCCAAGATGACTTGAGAGCCAATACGTTCAACCCCATGCACGCCGCCCACAAAGAGTACTGTCGGACAGGGCTTATCTCCCCCGCCCAGTTCAACACTGTAGAGAGGAAAATGTTCGTGACGAAATGGGATGTCGGCAAGAATTTGATACTGCAACTTAAGATGATGAGTATCAATGAGTTGTTGCAGCGTATCTAACTCAAAGGGAAGTTTATTCATGTCACCTTAAACAATAAAATGAGAAAGCAACTCATGCCGTTAAGGTGATGCTAATAGTGAACAAAGACAGAATGATGACAAGCGGAATATCTGATGTAATTTTGAGAGGAATTGGCTGAAAATAGAGGAAAAAATAAGGGGTAGAATAGAGAGTTCACTAACCTAAATCATGCATTAGTCTTCACGATACAGTAGCTCTCCGATGATGGTTTCGACGTCTATTTGCGCCAAGCCTTGGTCGAAAATATCCCGCCAACGTCTGCCTTCTTCGGTATTACGAAACGCGATATAAAGCTGCTTATTCGCTAAAATTTGGCGGTTGATTTGCAGTTTGTCCGCCAGCGGTTGTAAAGGCTTTTGCTTAAGTAAATAGTGCAGCACGTTGACATCGATTACCGCCGCATCAATACGGCCGGCGGCCACTTTCTTAATATTGTGCTCATCTGAAGTAACGGCTTCAGTCGGCTGAACGCCTGTGGAAATCATGCGATCTAACGCCTGAGTATTCACATAATCTTTCACCACACCTAAGGTATAGCGATTCAGATCTTCGACATAATTCCAACTCACAGGATGGGCTTTTTGCTCCACCAGTCCCAAAGGACCGTCGCCAATCGATTTAGAAAAAACAAACTTTTCAGTCTCAAAGTAATACTCAGGGAAATAACCCAGATAGTCAGAATTAGGCATACTGGCGAGCTTTACAGCGCGGCTCCATGGGTAAAAATCCACTTCTAATTGGTGCCCCATCACTTTGAGCGCCGCCCGTGCCACAGCAATACTCGCGCCCTGCTCGGATAATTGCTGCCCAGAATAAGGCGGCCAAAGTAAGGATGTCAGCATTAAGGTATCCGCTTTCGCTGTGCTCAATCCCATGGAGGAAAGGCAACACGCAAGGAGCATTGAACGCCATCGAACCATTTGGGACTCCTTAGCCTGCAGAATGGATTGACTACTAAATCATCGACAAATTGAGCTTTAGTTTTTATCTGCCAAGATTTTTTCTCTGGTTTTAGTATAGCCATGAAGCCACTGCGGGGAAGTGAAGTTTTGTTACAATTAGGCTGACGACATAAGCTGCCAATAAATGAGCAAAGGATTAGACTGAAAACTGATATACAGTTAGCACACAACTGATAGTCAGCTGACAGTAGATCTTGATTCAATTAACTCACCATGAGGCCAACTCCTATGCGCAAAGTTACCTTTTTCAATCTCGCGCCGTCCTCCCATGCAAAAGGCGCGATAACTAAAGCAGGGATCACTGTGATTGGCGCAGCTTTAACCTTGCTCGGGCTGGTCTTTTTACTCTTACCTGGCCCAGGTTTACTCTTGTTCATCTTAGGGTTAGCGCTGCTCAGCACACAATATGCCTGGGCAAAGCTGGCGCTACGTCGCAGCCAGCGAAAGTTAACTCAAAGTGCGGCTTGGCTTGATGGCATGACTCGTCGACTCTTCCGTTAACTCGTTAACTTGTCGGTTAAACGACACCTATAGACTGAATAAAATTCAAGCCGCATTGTGCGGCTTGAAGTCAAAAAAGCAGGCTCGCCAAATCACATCACTTAAGCATTAATATCTTCATATAACTCTTGATACATCAGCTCGCGCATTTTGAATTTCTGAATTTTCCCCGTCACAGTCATTGGGTACTGATCCACAAACTTGATGTAACGCGGTACTTTAAAGTAGGCAAACTTCTCGGTGAGGAAATGGCGAATATCTTCCTCGGTAATCGTCGCGCCAGAGCGGACTTTAATCCAAGCACACACTTCCTCCCCGTATTTATCGCTTTGAACACCAAAGACCGCCGCATCCTGCACATCTTTATGGGTGTAAAGTTTCTCTTCAATCTCACGGGGATAGATATTCTCGCCACCGCGAATGATCATATCTTTAATGCGACCCACAATTTGCACATAACCTTGCTCATCCATTTGGCCGATATCGCCCGAATGTAGCCAACCCGCACTGTCTATGGTCGCCGCTGTTTTTTCTGGATCGTTCCAATAGCACTGCATTATGCAATATCCCCGACTACAGACTTCACCGGGTTGATTAATTGGTAACACTTCACCAAATTCATCGACAATTTTCACTTCGGTATGGGGCAAAGCACGGCCAACAGTGAGCACCCGTTTCTCAACTGGCGAATCGATTTCGGTAATATGATTGAGCGGACTGCACTCAGTCTGACCATAACCAATCAGTACTTCCTTCATATACATGAGATTTTGTACTCGGCGCATCACTTCTTCTGGGCAAGTAGCCCCCGCCATCACGCCGGTTCGTAAAGAACTCAAATCAAAACGCGTAAATTCAGGATGCTCAAGCTCGGCAATAAACATGGTCGGTACGCCATGTAAAGCGGTGCACCGCTCTTGTTCAACTACTTGCAATGTCGTCAAAGGATCGAAGGATTCGCCGGGGAATACAGCCGCTGCGCCTTTGGCTAAGCAGACTAAACTGCCGAGCACCATGCCAAAACAATGGTATAAGGGCACAGGAATACAGAGTTTATCGTGGCAGGTAAACTTCATCGCCTCTGCGACTAAATAACCATTATTCAAAATGTTATAGTGGGATAAGGTTGCACCTTTAGGGCTACCCGTAGTGCCAGAGGTAAACTGGATATTAATCGCATCATACGGGCTTAATGCTGTGCCGATCTTCTCGAGTGTTGCCTTATCATCGGCGGTCACATCGACGAGCAGGTCATCAAAATTCAACATACCGACGGATTTTTCAGCGCCCATGCGGATCACAAATTCGAGCTCAGGAACGGCCTTCGCCTGTAATTGACCAGCAGGGCAAGAAGTTAGTTCAGGTGCCAATTCGTATAACATTTCGAGGTAATTGCTGGATTTAAACTTGTCGGCACAAATTACCGCGCGGCAACCCACGTTACTCAGCGCATATTGCAATTCTTCAGGCCGATACGCAGGGTTAATACACACCATGATGGCGCCAATTTTAGCGGTCGCATATTGGGTTAAACACCACTCGATATTGTTAGGAGACCAAATACCCACCCTATCACCGGGCTGAATGCCAAGCTTCAATAACCCTGTGGCGAGCGCCTCTATTTGATCTAGATATTGGCGGTAGTTCCAGCGGATATGTTGATGATGTACGACAACGGCTAATTGGTCGGGATAGGTTGCCGCAATCTCATCAAGATATTGACCTATGGTTTTCTCAACGAGTTTCGGTGATAACTCGCCTCTAAACTCGCTGACGTTGAGCGGACTGATAACTTGGCTTGTTGGAACAGACATTAAGGCCTCCGTGCATTTATTATTATGATTAGCGAGGTCCAAACTAACCAATCCACGGATCATGTCACAAGCAAAAAAACACTTTATTAGACTAAAGAGTAAGATAATCGATTAGATAACAATCCATTAAAGTGCGGGGTTAGCGGCTGATAAATTCAAGATGAGTGCTCGACTTAGGCACATTTAAGCTTTGCAAGCGCTCAACAATGGCCAGTAAAATCCCTTGGCGGCGCATATTTTCTAATACGCCAGGACTAAAGACCTCAAGTCGCGTCATGGCGGTCAGCAGCAATTTGCATTGTGCTATGCTCGCTTCACGAATGTAGGCGGGTTTATCGACTAAGTAACTGTTGTTATACCAATAGTCCCAAGTGAAATTTGCCAATAACCAACCTTGGGTTGTCAGGTCATTAATAAATTCCAGCATCCGCTCATGGCTTAGGATCACATCACCCGCTGTAAAATCCTTAAGATATTTAGTGTATAAACCACAGTCGGACGTCATTGTTGAAGTTCCCATAACACACCTCACAGGTTTTGATTGCCACTGCTGCCACAACTTATAGGGCACCAATCACAAACCGAGATCGAATTTGACGCTTTGCCTTAGAAACGAGAATTTGCATAAGGCATACCAAATAAGATTGCTGCCCACAGGCTAAGCCACCTTATCTGAACCGAAACTTAATCAAACTCACAATGCTTGATCTGAGTGACGAACTGGGGTGTTCGATAAAATTAAGATAAACTCACGGATATTGAAGCGCTTAACGGCCACTATGAATTAAGGAAACCCAATGAACTACTGGCTTATGAAATCGGAACCCGACGAATTTAGCATAGATGATCTTAAGGCTTGCCCGAACCAAACCGAAGCTTGGCATGGAATACGTAACTATCAGGCGCGTAACTTTATGCGCGATGCGATGCAGATTGGCGACAAGGTATTTTTTTACCATTCAAGCTGCAAAGTACCCGGTATTGTCGGTATCGCAGAAGTCGTGACCAATGCGTATCCCGACAGCACGGCCTTCGATCCCGAATCAAAATATTTCGACCCTAAGTCAGATCCAACTAAACCAAGATGGTTACGAGTAGATATCCGCTTTGTCGAAAAATTTAACGATATTATCCCCTTAAGCTTGATTAAAAACCTGCCGCAATTAGCTGACATGTATTTAGTGACTAAGGGTTCAAGGCTAAGTATCCAACCTGTGACCGCCGAGCAATGGCAAGCTGTGCTAATGTTAACCCCTTGAGTTAGCATCTCAACGTAAAACGTTCAGCTAAGGTTCATTTAAGAGACTCTATTGTCACAGCATCGACTAAACACCTTTTGGAGCACAGATGAATAAATTCACGTCAATGGTTGTCGCAGGGCTAGTGCTCAGCTTAATGGCGCCTATCTCTGTTTTTGCTAAAGACGACCAAGAGCATAAACACCATAAAAATGATAAAGATTTACCACCGGGATTACAGAAAAAAGTTAACCGTGGTCAACCACTGCCACCCGGCTGGCAGAAAAAACTCCATCGTGGTGATGTGCTTGAGCATGATATTTATGACCGCGGCCGTATCATTGTGCCCTTAGACAAAGATGGGATTATTAGCATTCAAGTTGAAGGCGCATTGATCAAACTCGATAATAACAGCCGTAAAATCCTCGATATCGTCAATATTATTACCGAATAGTCACGCATAACATGTGCGAAATGGCTAATCACGGCAGTTTTATTAGCACGCCCAATTCTTATTAGGGCGTGCAAGCATTCAAAACCATGATGCTTGCACAGCTCGCTCCCTTATCTGAACTGCTATTTATCCCGCAATCGCTAGCGAATTAACGGCCGCAGTTACAATTAAGCAACATACTGATATTTATCATATCTTTACTCTCTGATGCTTGGTCACTCATGAGCTGAATGCTAGACTCAGCCAGTGCTAATATGTGTGTAAACTCAGATAAAACTTCTTCGGTGAGGTGAGACGTTATAGTCGAGACTGAAAACTAAGCTCCTGACATCGAAGTATTGATACCAAGTGCTCTGCATAAACTCATACGTATAATTTTGAGTAAGTTAAGCGTTATCAAAGCTCTCTTACAACTAAAGCAGCCAAAGCAGCGACTAATGCATAACCTTAACGCCACCCATAGCATATCTATTATTACTCTCCAATGACCGTAGACTGACGCTGGATTTTTGAAAATGAAACACACCTCACTTCAACGGGTTAAGCAGGCGATTATTGCGGGGTTCTGGGCTTCACTTGCCAGTATTTCTGTGGGTTTTCTTTTTAAGCTTTGGTTAGCACAATGGGTTGCCAAAGCCGATCTTGCGCTCTATCACACGGTTATCGATATCATCTCACTGTCGCTGATCCTGATGACAGGATTTCGCTCCTCTATGGTGGTGACCTACTCCCAGACCAAGCAAGATGTGGATATCACTAATATATTCCGCTACAGCTTAATTGCTATGGTGCTACTGACTTGGGGCTTAGTTTTGCCCTACATCAAACACAAACTTCAGCTCAATGTAGAATATTTTCAATTGGTTGGCATTATTTTGAGCATGGGGCTCAAAGTGTATTTTACCAATCAAATTGCTATGTACCGACTATACACCATCTCCAATCGAGTCACTTGGTTAGAGCCGCTCGCGCAAGTGACTAGCTTTTTCTTGTGTTTCTATGCGTTAAAACAAACGGCCATAGCGTCACTCTTTTACAGCATGACATTGTCATCGCTCATCGTTGCCTTATATATGTACTTAAAACGGCGCAAGGATATCGCCACTCCGCCCTTAAGTGCGGTGCATTTTGATACGGGTTTACGCAGTTTTATGAAGAAAAGCCTGACGGCGTCTATGGAGGCTGGCGCCAGTATCTTGATGATTTACATCACAGTACTGCTGACCATTGCCTATTTCAGCATAGATGAACTGGGTGATTTCCAAGTGGTGGTGCGGCCGATGATCACTTACCTCACCTTGCTGTTTGTCTTCCCCATCTACCGCTTTGTGCTGCCCGAAGTCGCGGTGTGTGTACGAGAAAAACGCTTTGACGAAGTCCAACAAATTAAGTCATGGCTGACTAAAGTTTCTTTGTGGATCAGCGGTATTTTTTTTGTCGTTATGGTCTTTGCGAGCAAGCCATTAGTCGCTTGGCTATTCCCCGAGCAATACATAAAAGCGGCCCCAGTATTAATGCATTTCTCCATGTTTTTTATATTCATGATGCTCAATGGCTATCAGTTGGCCTATATCAAAGCTCACGGCTATTTTACCCAAAGCCTGCTCATTCGCCTCGCCGGTATCGCAGTGCTAGTGGGTACTTTCTACGCTTATCGCCTATATACCGAGAATGTCGTCGCAGTGATTTTAGCCTTGGGCACAGGCTATTTGATGATGTATCTGATATCAAAAATTATAGAGAGGAAGATAAAATTAATGACATGAGTAATGATGTATCAATTTAAAAATAGCCTCTTACAGAATCAATCAGCATATAATTAAAACTTACAGTTAATACTTTTTAACGATTGACCTAGGAAAAAAAGGAAATATTCAATTAACATTTCCTATAACCAAGGAAATAAATACAAAATAAATACTCAGTTACAATTAACAAGTAACAGAAATAATTAAAATACCAAGTCAAACAAAAACTCAATAAAATCAATGTAAATAAAATAATCGATAGAAAGTACCGGCTGAAAAACGACATAAAATGTTATTAACAGTGAACAAAATTGTTACACAAAAGTTTAAATAAAGATAAATTATTAACCCAACCTTAAATACCTCACCTCTTAATTAATCATTAAAAAAACCAAACGTTGACATCTACGCAACTTTTAAATAAATATATGGATGATGTTGTTAAATAAGCATCATTTTTAAACCATAAATTTAACTAACAATAAATATAAATATGAAGGAGAGATGTATGAACTCTTTGTCACTAACGGCAAAAGCGGTTCGCTACGGTATATTTGCCGCAGCAAGTCTAACAGCTTCCACGTTTGTTTATGCCCAAGCTGAAGAGCAAACTGAAACGTTTGAACGAATTGAAGTTACAGGCTCAAAAATTAAGCGCATTGGTGAACTCACTCCTACGCCCGTGACAGTTATCTCTGGTGACGGATTAATTGATGCAGGTGTAGTGAACGTTGCTGATTTATTGCACAAAATGCCTAACACATTAGTAGGTTTATCACCTGAAACAACAAATAATACTGTATTTGCTAGTGGCTTGAATAATACAGATTTAAGAGGGTTAGGCTCTGACCGTACACTCGTTCTTGTGAATGGCCGTCGATTTGTTGCAGGCGCACCTGGCTCAGGCTCTGTAGATCTTAACAATATACCTACTGCAATGGTTGAGCGAATTGAAATCACAACTGGTGGTGCATCTGCAGTATACGGTTCTGATGCAATTGCTGGTGTTGTGAACATTATTACAAAGAAAAGCTTTGACGGCATTTCAGTAGACGTTTCGACTACGCAGCCAACAGAGGATGGTGGTGAAGAAAAATACGCTTCGATAACATTCGGCTCCGAAATAGGTAAAGCTAATTTTGTTACTAACCTTAGTTGGGCACGTCAGGGACAACTATCCTTTATGGATAGAGAGTTTCTTCGTGAAGCGCCTATTGTTGTACGTAACCAAAATGCAACGGGTCCTGATGATCCACAAGCTGTTGTATGGGGATATGGTCAGCAGGTTTTGGCTTCCTATAGCAAAACAGGGACATTTGTTTCGAAAGGGACTCGTTATTCATTCGATGAAAATGGCAATGTAAGACCGATGGAGTTAGGACAAGCTTTACCTCCTTTGACATCTGGTCGTGTCGATTATCTAGGTGGTGAAGGTTATAATTTTGCAGAAAACTCATTCATCAAAACGCCACTAGATCGTATTAACTTTTTCTCCGTAATGAGTTACGACATCAATGAAAACCATAAAATGACAATGGAAGCTAGCTTAAGCAAATCAGATGCTTATGGCGAAAGTTCTCCAGCATTTTTGAACTTTAAGTTACATGAAGATAATGGTTTCCTATCACCAGAAGCAGCAGCTTTAGTTGCGGCAGGTGAGTCAAAACCAGGAGCTGGAGTGACTCTTGGCTACTTAGCATCTGACTTTGGTAATCGAAAGTACAGCCAAGAACGCACCACAGCTCGAGTAGCACTAGGCTTTGAAGGTGAAATATCTGAAAATTGGACCTATGATGCCTATGCAACAGTAGGACATGTTCAAGCTGACACCGAATGGTACGGTGAAATGTTTGAACAACGCTTCTACGATGCTGTCGATACTGTCAAAGACGATAATGGTGATGTTGTTTGCCGTAGTGAAAGTGCACGAGATAATGGATGTCTTCCGCTCAACGTATTTGGGCGCAGTATTTTCGATAAAGACGCCTATGATTGGGTTAGTACAGATGCAATTCGTCGTTCATCTATCACTCAGTCAGCATTAGGTGCCTCCGTCAGTGGCGATCTTTTCGAATTACCTGCAGGTTTCGTATCCAGTGCATTCTCTCTCGAATATAGAAAAGAGCAAGCAGACACTTTACCAGATCCAGCGATGCGCGAAGGCTTACTATTCAACAACCAATCTCAGCCACTTAAAGGTGAGTTTGATGTAACAGAAGCTTCCGCAGAATTGTCAATTCCACTACTAAGTGACATTACATTAGTACAAGATCTAACATTGGAAACAGCTTTCCGTTATATGGATTACTCGACATCAGGTTCTGATACTGCTTGGAAAGTAGGCTTAAACTGGGCAGTTTTCGACGATTTGAGAGTCAGATTAAACCGTTCAAAATCTGTTAGAGCTCCCAACATAGGTGACTTGTATAGCCCACCTGGACAAACATTTAGATCTATGAAGGATTATTGCGCAACTAGCTACCGCAACCAAATCAATCCTGAATATCTAGACAATGTCTTGGCAAACTGTGCTGCACAGGGCATTCCTACCGATTTTGAACCATCTCAAGAGTGGTACGGTTCAACTCGTCCAGGATTTATAGTAGGAAACGAGGACTTACAAAACGAAGTGGCTGATGACATTACTATCGGTTTTGTCTACACACCGAGTTATATTGAAAACCTAAGCTTCACAGTTGATTACTGGAAATTTGACATGAAAAATGTCATTAACAGTTTTACTGGCCCAGATGTTGTGAAGTACTGCTACCAATCAAGTACTCTGGACAACCCATTCTGTCCATTGCTTGAACGTGATCCAAATACGCATGAGATCACCAACTACTATGAAAAACCAGTTAACTCTGCAACCAGCATTACTTCCGGTGTAGATATTGAAGCTAACTATAAGTTTGAAAGTAGCTTTGGTGATTGGGGCTTCCGTCTGTTCAGTACTTACCTTGAAGAACGTTCATTTAATTCAACAGGTTTTGCTGAAGATGTAGTTAAAGAAACTGGTGAGCAAGAGCGACCACGTTGGCGTCATCGTTTTACCACTGATTACACCTACGGAGATTTCTCTGCAGTACTCACAGCGAACTATCGTAGTAACACAGTACTAAGTAACGATTGGTCACCGAATCAAAACAACTATAATGATATTCCATCATATATAACGTTTGATTTAACCAGTCGCTATAACATCACTGATGCACTACAAGTTCGTGCGGGCATTCTCAACATGTTTGATGAAACACCACCTCGCCAACCAGGTGTGTATAACCAAGGTGCTTACTATGACATTTTGGGACAACGCATTACTGTAGGTGTTAACTATAAGTTCTAACCGACTCTGTTTGAGTTAATTTAAAATCTCCCATTTAAAGTGACATATCATCAATCTCGATATGTCACTTTTTTTTCATTAATATGAATTGTTTTATTATAAAACAATTCAATTAACGCCCATCAAGCATGCGACCAATACCACCTAGCACTGAGCCTTCACCGCGATCACTGCCACCCGCAGATGGGGCATGGGCGATAATGCGATCCGCCATACGTGAGAACGGCAAGCTTTGCAGCCAAACCGTGCCGTGACCTTTTAACGTCGCTAAAAACAAACCTTCACCGCCAAATACCATAGACTTTAACGAACCTGCGCGCTCGATGTCGTAATCTATCCCTGGCGTAAATCCAACCAGACAACCTGTATCAACCCTTAAGGTTTCACCTCGCAGCTCTTTCTTCACTAAGGTGCCGCCAGCATGGATAAAAGTCATGCCATCGCCTTGTAGGCTTTGCAGAATAAACCCTTCGCCGCCGAAAAAGCCCGTGCCTAAACGGCGATTAAATTTCATCGTCACCCGTGTACCTAAAGCCGCCGCTAAAAAACTGTCCTTTTGACAGATAAGCTCGCCGCCATACTCGGCTAAGTCGATCGCAAGGATAGTGCCCGGATAAGGTGCAGCAAAGGCGACTTTACGCTTTTGGTTGCCTTGATTGGTAAAGTGAGTCATAAAAATGCTCTCACCCGTCAGCACCCGCTTACCTGCGCCCATCAACTTGCCAAAAAAGCCGGACTCTGGTTCAGAGCCATCGCCCATTTTGGCCTCAAAGCTAATATCTTGCTCTAGGTAGTTCATCGCGCCCGCTTCGGCGACCACGGTTTCGTTAGGATCGAGCTCCACTTCAACCAACTGCATACTGTGTCCGATGATTTCATAATCCACTTCATGACAACGTCTAGACATACTGTTCCCCTTAACTGTCAGTTCCTTGTTACTAGCCTTTAGATTGACCACGATGGACGACTCTTTACCTATCGCGGCTCAATTTCACGGTTAATCTAGCGCTTAATCTATGACATAAAATGTCAAAATGCGATTATTTTATGCGATGACTTGTATCAAAAGATGACAAACGGCGACTTATCAACCTAAACCCACGCCATTAAACTGCTCAGCCTTAGCAAACTCTTCTAATATCAACTCGGTAAAAAGTTGTCCCGCACGGCCTAGCGGCCGCTCTAAGGTCGAGACGAGCTGTGGTATAAAGGTAAAACGGCTGCCACCGACAAAGTCGATTTCAACTAACTCCCCCTTCGCCAACTCTTCTTGCGCTAGAAAATCCGGCAACCAGCCAAAACCTAAACCTTTTAACAAGGCGTTCTTTTTCATGATAAAGCCTGAAAGATAAAACACTTTATCGCCGCCAAATTGCATTTCATCGCGGTAACTTTTATTGGGTGAAGAGTCTTCGATAGTCAATTCCACGTGTTGCTGCAGTTCAGACAAACTAATTTCGCGAATAAATGACAAAGGATGCGAAGCACTGGCCACCAGCACGCTAGTGATGGCTGGCAAAGGTTGCGGATGATAATAAGGACCTGTGCGATAATCTTTAACTAACATCAAGTCGGCATTATCCCGCTCGAATCTATGTTGTACGCCGCCTAAAAATTCCATATTGAGCTGAATTTTAGTGGGGATTTGATGTTCAGCCATACGCTTTAAAGCCGTCATAATTGGCTCCATTGGTAAGGCTCCGTCTATCACTAGCTCTAGCTTTGGCTCCCAGCCTTCACTGAAACGGCTGGCAAGATGTTCAATGTTTGCAAGGTGTTGCAACAATCTTCGCCCCTCGGCCAAAATCACCCGGCCCTCTTGCGTCAACTCTGCACGATATTGCTCACGGCTAAAAAGCTGCACGCCTAAGTGTTCTTCTAGCTTTTTAACTTGATAACTCACCGCCGATTGCGCCTTGTGTAACCGCTCCGCCGCCTTGGCAAAACTGCCCTCTTCCACCAGCACTTGCAGCACATTAAAAGCATCAATATCGATGCGCATGGTCACTCCTTGGCTCTTATGAACATGTCACGGAAACACTACGATTCGTAAAGATTAGAATACCATCTAATTTTTAGATTGAGATAACGGATTTATTATTCTTTTTTTTGTTCATTCAAGCAACTAAATTGATAACAAGATCACACTAATGCAACTTGCAGCATAACGACCAGCGATGTAGGTAACCCTGCAACGCAATATTGAAGGAATAACCATGCCATTTTATGTGAAACAAGGCCAGATCCCCCATAAGCGCCATATCGCATTTGAAAAGGAGAACGGCGAGCTTTACCGTGAAGAGTTGTTCTCAACCCATGGTTTTTCCAATATTTATTCCAATAAATATCACCACAACATGCCAACCAAAGCGTTGGAAGTAGCGCCCTATAGCCTAAGCCATGGTGCCAATTGGGAAGACTCGCTGGTCCAAAACTATAAACTCGATTCCCGCGATGCCGACCGTGAAGGTAATTTTTTCAGCGCCCGTAACAAGATTTTTTATAACAATGACTTAGCACTTTATACCGCCAAAGTCAGCGCCGATACCGACGAGTTTTACCGTAACGCCTATGCCGATGAGGTGGTTTTTGTCCACGAAGGCGAAGGCACACTCTACAGCGAGTACGGCACGATTAAGGTCCAAAAGTGGGACTATCTCGTGATCCCACGCGGCACGACTTATCAACTTAAATTCAACGATTACAGCAATGTGCGACTGTTCGTTATCGAGTCATTCTCTATGGTGGAAGTGCCTAAGCATTTCCGTAACGAGTATGGCCAACTGTTAGAATCGGCGCCATATTGCGAACGCGATTTATGCGTGCCCACATTGCAAGATGCTGTGGTTGAGCGCGGCGCCTTCCCCTTAGTGTGTAAGTTTGGCGATAAATACCAACTCACCACACTTGAATGGCATCCCTTTGATTTAGTGGGTTGGGATGGCTGTGTTTACCCTTGGGCATTCAACATTACTGAATACGCGCCAAAGGTGGGCAAAATCCATCTGCCGCCTTCTGATCACTTAGTCTTTACCGCCCATAACTTTGTGATTTGTAACTTCGTGCCGCGTCCCTACGATTTTCACCCGAAATCGATTCCAGCGCCTTATTACCACAACAACATCGATAGCGACGAAGTTTTGTATTACGTCGATGGCGACTTTATGAGCCGCACGGGCATTGAAGCGGGTTACATGACCTTACATCAAAAAGGCGTGGCCCACGGACCACAACCGGGCCGCACTGAAGCCTCGATTGGCAAGAAAGAAACCTATGAATACGCAGTGATGGTGGACACCTTCGCCCCACTTAAATTAACCGAACATGTACAAAATTGCATGAGCAAAGACTACAACCGCTCTTGGCTAGAAGACTAGCCCCAAGCCACCAGCACTCCCATGCGGAAGTCATTAGAGTGACGGCGTGTTGCACTAAAATAACGAGGAAAACAACATGGCAAGCGAACTAAATCCACTGGGCTTATTAGGTATCGAATTCACTGAATTCGCCAGCCCTGATACTGATTTTATGCACAAAGTCTTTATCGACTTTGGTTTTTCTCTGCTGAAAAAAGCCAAGAACAAAGACATCCTGTACTACAAACAGAATGACATTAATTTTCTGCTCAACACTGAGCGCGAAGGTTTCTCAGCTAAGTTTGCTAAATCCCACGGCCCAGCCATTTGCTCTATGGGCTGGCGTGTAGAAGATGCCGGCTTTGCCTATCGCGTTGCCGTTGAACGTGGTGCAAAACCCGCCGATGATGCCAACAAAGATCTGCCTTATCCTGCGATTTACGGCATTGGTGACAGCTTAATTTATTTCATCGACACCTTTAGCACAGATAACAATATCTATGCCGCTGATTTTGAAGATTTAGACGAGCAAATTATCACCCAAGAGAAAGGCTTTATCGAGGTCGATCACTTAACCAACAACGTCTACAAAGGCACAATGGAACATTGGGCTAACTTCTATAAAAACATTTTTGGTTTTACTGAAGTGCGCTACTTTGACATCAGCGGCGTACAAACCGCGCTAGTGTCCTACGCCCTACGTTCGCCAGATGGCAGCTTCTGTATCCCAATTAACGAAGGTAAAGGCAGCGATAAAAACCAAATAGATGAATACCTGAAGGAATACAATGGCCCAGGTGTGCAACATTTAGCCTTTAGAAGCCGCGATATCGTTAAATCTCTGGATGCGATGGAAGGCAGCTCAATCCAATGCCTAGACATCATCCCTGAATACTACGACACTATTTTCGATAAGTTACCTCAGGTCACAGAAAATCGTGAGCGCATTAAACATCACCAAATTCTGGTGGATGGTGATGATACAGGCTATTTATTGCAGATATTTACTAAAAACCTGTTTGGACCGATTTTCATCGAAATCATCCAACGTAAGAATAACTTAGGTTTTGGTGAAGGCAACTTTACGGCCCTGTTTGAATCAATTGAACGGGACCAAATGCGCCGCGGCGTACTATAAGTATTCATCCAACTAATAAAAAACGGTACGCACTGCGTACCGTTTTTGTTTCTACGATTATCTACATCGTCATCAGCTTTGACACCAATCACTCGGCTTTAACTTTCCTGCGCTAGTCCACATCGATAGGTTTGATAACCTTACAAGGGTTCCCCGCCGCCACACAGTTCGCGGGAATGCTCTTATTCACGACACTACCAGCACCAATGACACAATTATCGCCAATGGTCACACCGGGCAGTACAGAGACGTTTCCACCTAGCCAGACATTATTGCCGATTTGAATTGGCGCTCCGTATTCCGTCGTTTGCCGCGCAATGGGATTAATAGGATGCGTTGCGGTAGAAATCATCACATGGGGGCCAAACATCACGTTATCGCCAATCGAGACTGAGCAAACATCTAATATGGTTAGATTATGATTGGCGTAAAATTGTTTGCCAATATGGATGTTATAGCCGTAATCGCAAAAGAAATTAGGCTCAATATGAGCGCAGTGTTGAATATCAAGCAGGCCACGAAGATGCTCCATACGCGCATCAAGCTGGGTCGGTTCGGCCAGATTAAACTGATGACAAATGGATTTCGCCCGCATCCGCTCAGCCAATAACTCATCATCCCAAGCCTTATAGGGCTGGCCCGCCAACATTTTTTGTTTCTCAGTCATCGTATTGTCAACATTCCGTCCATGATGACCTAACCCTAACAATCGATTGATGAAAGTTCAAGAACTGCCTTATATGCTCTTGAATGAACTATCCGTCTTGCTGACAGAACATTTAGCTAACAGCCAATGTGAGTCACATTCAAGCATTCAATCTCAATCGAGACAAAGGTCATTGCCTTTGTTCGTCATCACAATAGAGTTCTGCAAATAAATACACTAGACACAAACTGTTAAGCGGCATGACCGGATTTGTCCAAATCATCCGGCTGTGACGCCCTGCTTCACCGAAGATTTCAAGCAATAAATCCGAAGCCCCATCGAGTGCTTTAGGATGTTCAAAGCAAGATTGATGCACATTTAGCACCCCTTCCAAGCGGTAAATTTGTTTTATCCGCGAAAGCTCACCGCAAGCCTGTTTCAATTGGGCAATGGCATTTAGGGTCGCAAGACGACAGGCAGCGTAGCCTTCGCTCACAGTATGATCGGCGCCCAATTGTCCTTGATACTGAAGCTCGCCCTCTAAATAGGGAAACTGACCCGAGGTCATTAACTGACTGCCAACAATTGAATAGGGTTCGTAATTCCCAAGAGCCGCAGCAACCTCAGGTAGTTCAAGCCCAGCGGCCACTAGCCGCGATTCAGGTGTGCTCATCATAATGTCACCTCCTGAGAGGAGGCATTCGCAGGATTAAGCAGCGGGGCTAACCAGGTCGTCAAATGCTGAGGATTGACTGTCAGCCAGTTCGCAGCGGCCTCATCTTCCGTCATTCCTTGTCGATTAACCGCATAATCGAGTTCTGCAACCATTTGATTCGATAATACTATGTTATCAAGCACCTGAATTTGTGCGGGCGAGAAATTAACCGCTAACTCGCGTTCACGGGCGAGCAATACCGCTTTATCTTTTCCCCCGAGTAAACCTTTAGGGTCCTGAAGATCGCGAATACCGTATTGATGGTGTAAAAATTGTGGATGCCACAAAGGAACGATCACCCACTCGTTTACCGCTACGGCAGACTCAAAAGCGGCGACACAGTCGGCCTGAGTGCCTGTTCTAAATTGATAACCCGCCACCGTTAATCCATATTGCGCCATAATATTTTTAGAAAATCGCGTGATCCCCGCCCCCTCACCAATCCCTTGAATGATGGGCCGCATACGTTGCTGCACGTCAGGTTTGAGTAAATCCTCAATGCTCGACACTTGCTCAGCAGGCACATAATCGGGTACGCCCCAGAGCGCATAGGGCTCATAATGCAGCCCGAGTTGCCGCGTAGCGACTCGCTCTTCGACACCTTGTCGATAAATCCCATGGCTATGGGGCAGCCATGCTGAACACAGCATATCCACTTTGCCTTCACCTAGCTGCTCAAAATTAGCCTCGTGCAATGCATAGCTTCGTTGCACCTCTTTGCCCATAATCCCTATCACATGGGCCACCACAGCGGCGGTGACGCGATGAAAACTTAAGTCTGTCACTCCCATGCGAATCATCGGCTTACCCTGTGAGCTCTCCATATTTGTACTCGTATTCAATGAATTCATACCTATCACACCTCGAGGAAATAATGCCAATGATGCCAAACTGCCCAATCCCAGCGTTTGCAATAATTGCCTTCTGAAGACATTAATCTCCGCCATGTTCAGGCTCCTTGGTGTCTAAAATAGTGAGCCTATCCATCACAATTCCAACAATGGCGTTGTCCTTTGCATAGGGAAATATCATCTCTACTTTGATGCCATTCGGATCTTCAAGGAACAACTGATGCTCACCAATCTCAGGCACAATTCGTTCCTGAAAAATCATCCTCTGCTGGCATAAATGCTGCTGCATCTGGTGTAAATCCGTACCACGAAACGACAAATGGTCAACACGTCCCGAGCCATAAATATTTCGGCTTTCCCCTAAGTAGGCATCTAGCGCCTGATCGCCCGCTTCCACCAAATGCAAAATGGGCTTATTTGAGGCATAAAGCCAATGTCCAGGAAAACCAAACTGTGGCCGCCACCCTAATTTCAATCCAAGGATGACTTGATAAAACAACAGCGTTTCAACCAGCTTGGGCGTTCTGATGGTAAAGTGATCCAATCCGATTATGTTCATATTGTCATCCTCTGGCAGTACTGACTCGGTATAACCAAGTGCGAATCCAAACCGTTTTAATCCGCAAAAATCGTGTGAATAAATTCAGTTCAGATAAGCACTTGCCGTAAGGTTATAAAATTAATTGATGAGATTAATTGTTCGGATTAATTACCACGAACGCCCGCCGCTAACGGCTTAAAACGGAAAATATAATAAGGTGGACTGTTTTCAGCTTTGCCATTATTTAATGGTGCCGATAACGGTAATTGCGCAGCCCCAGAGTACAAATAACCTTGCTTGCCATAACTCACACCGTCGGGCCAAACCATACGTTCATCATGGACATAAGTGCGATACTGGCGAGAATCTGCAGGGATCACGCCAATGGCCCGCTCTCCCACTTCCGTTAGATACAAATTATTCGCTTCATCAATACTTAAGCCACCGTTGTCGGGCTTATCGGCATAAGCTTCCACTTTGGCAGAGAGTGCCGCAGGCGTTAACGAAGGATTGATGAGATCTGTCATCCGCACACGGTAAACTTTGTCTTTATTCATCGGGGCAAAGTAGAGCCATGTTTGGGTTTTATCTAAAGCTATGCCATCGGCACCCACATAAACTTCAATCTGCTTTCTACCTTTTGAGTCTTTATCGATAATCAGTGGCCGCTGTAAGTCTGGCATCACACTGTTATCACCCTGTAATAGGCGCCGACTTTTCCCTGTATTTAAGTCCACAACCACCAGCGCAGCCTTTTCACCAATGGGACCCGTGCCAATCCCCTCATCAGCAATCACAATCGCTTGATGTCGAGATGAGATTACAAAGTCATTATGTTGTGACTCAGGAAGAGAGACTGGCGCGGGCAAATGAATAATGCGATCTAATTGGTTTTTCTTGGTATCCCATGCCACTAATTTAGGCTCAATACGTGGCGCCTGCTGGCCAGAATCTAATAGCCACACTCTGTCTTGATCGTCGGTTCGCAGCCCCAACACCCAATTAAGGCAAGTATCAGGTTCTTTCGCTTTGCCCTGCGGATCATGGCATTGCTGCCAATCCGAATTAGGAAATGGCTTAGTACTACCATCCGCTAAAAGTTCAGCCACCTTAATATTAGGTTGATAGAAAGGGTGATAACTGAAAATCAATCGTTCATCTGATGTGAAAGTAATACCGCCCACAGCCCCATCAAGTTCGGCAAAGACTTCCATTTTTGCCAGCGGCTCAGTCTGTGTCGCCCATGAGTGAGAACACAACAAACTGGTTGCCAGTAGAGTAAAAGCCTTTGATAACATTGGGTATGTAATGCGCGTAGATAATATGGTCATCTTCATTCCTCCTAACGTGGGCCAGCTAAAAGCGTTAAACTTGCTTCGCCTAATCTATGCTGCCAAAGATAGAATCCCACCAAAGCGGGTGTTGATCCCTTGTCTATCGGCAACTGCGCCACATCCAAAGCATGCACTGTCCATACATAGCTGTGTTCACGTCCCTCTGGTGGACAAGGTCCAAAGAATCCAGGTTTACCTAAATCGGTATTAGCTTCAATGGCACCACTGGGTAGTGCTCCGCCATTCACACCACCTGCGAGAGTCGACACCTGTGCCGGAATGTCATACACAACACGGTGCCAAAAACCACTGCCAGTAGGCGCATCTTTGTCATATAAAGTGACAGCAAAGCTCTTGGTACCGGCAGGTACATTTTGCCAAGTTAATCGCGGCGCAATATTTTCGCCCGAACAACCAAATTGATTCCAAAAATACTCAGGAGGGAAGCTTGAATTATCGGCAAGATTACTTTGTAAACTAAACACTTTGGTACTGTTGTCAGCCATAACGTTATTAATGCTGGCAGCCAAAATAACACTCAGTAAGAAGGTATATTTACTTGCGGATAGAGATGATTTGATCATATGCAGAATCCATTATTAAACTGTTCTATAACAGTTATTGATAATTAATTTAAGAATGGGGTTAGCATATCAATCAAATAAATATTGATAAGTCGTGTCTCACTGATATGAGTTTCAAAAATTATTAGATAATCTAAACATGCTTCAGCGTTATTTTTCGATTATAGTATTGGCGGCACGAGTGAATGAATAACGGTAAGCCGCAAGATAACGATAATTAAGCGAGTAACCTAATGACCGAACAAGAATGCGCTATGACTCAGACAAGCTATCAGCCTTGGTTCCCCGCAGAAAGAAAGCTTAAACCCCATCCTGATTTGAGCTGCAGATTAGAGGGATTATCGTTGACCTTACTGTGGCAAGAGCCTAATGACAGTGCGTTCTCGATGGAAATTCACTTCCCAATGATCGCAGGAATTCTGGTGATTGATGAATCAAGTTATCAAACTTGTTCAAATAGCATCCATGTTAATCTTAATGATGATTTAGGCAGTAATATCAATAATGAAAAAATCAATACGCCATTCCCTATCGATACCGATTTAAATATGACAAACCCATCCAGGTCCGATTATTTTTCTTTACCTTGGCCAATATGGAAGTCGGTAAAAAATGCACGTCGTCCTTATTATGGCGAATTAGGCGAACATATTTACCAGAGTCTATACAGTTATTATATTGTGGGTGCCGATAGCGTGTATTTGATCGATACTGAAACAAAACCTGAAATCAAAATCTTATCTTGTTAGCAGCAGGATGACTCTGCACATAATTCACGCCAGTGCACTAACCGCTCACACCCCAAATGGGTAACCGACAAAAAATATCGTTCGCTAACACAACCGATTACATTTATGTGTTGTCAGGCCAAAACAAGCGCATTGGCTAAACCCGCAGTTTTCATTACACTATCGGCCTTCCCATCTTCACCCAAGACAGACCAAACCATGCCAGATTTTGCCTTACTTGCAGTGTTTATCCCGACCTTCTTCTTTGTTTCTATCACCCCGGGCATGTGTATGACGCTCGCCATGACCTTGGGCATGAGCATAGGTGTGCGCCGCACCCTGTGGATGATGCTGGGTGAACTGGTAGGCGTAGCGTTAGTGGCGACAGCCGCCGTGATGGGCGTTGCCAGTATCATGCTCAACTATCCCGAAGTCTTTCAAATCTTTAAATGGGTTGGCGGAATTTATTTAGGCTTTATCGGCGTACAAATGTGGCGCGCCCGCGGTAAGATGGCCATGTTAAGCGATGACGACACTAACCCCAGAGCCAGCAATGTTACCTTGATCTCCCAAGGCTTTATTACCGCCATTGCCAATCCTAAAGGTTGGGCATTTATGGTGTCGCTACTACCACCTTTTATCAATGCCGAGCGCGAAGTCGCGCCGCAGCTGCTCGCACTGCTGAGCATTATCATGGTGACCGAGTTTACCTCTATGCTCGCCTACGCCAGCGGCGGCAAAAGCCTGCGTATTTTCCTAAGTCGTGGCGATAATATTCGCTGGTTAAACCGCATTGCAGGCAGCCTGATGATAGGTGTGGGCGTGTGGTTAGCCCTGAGCTAACATTCATAGCTAACCGTTTGAATTAACAGCTTAGATAGAACTGCTTAGGTTGTACTATATAGGTTGAACATGCACGACATAAATGAGAGCCCAATAATGTCCCGTTAACTCGGTCTTTTATTAGGGCTCTTTTTTGTAGGGCAAAACAGCTCGCATCTGCGCCATATATTGCTGCATTTGCTGTGCTTCTTGCTCTACAAAATCGGCAATCGCCGCCCTAAATCCTAAGTGGGTGATATTATGGTAGGAATACATTTCAACAGGTTCAAAGCCGCGCAGCACCTTATGCTCCCCCTGTGCGCCCGCATCAAACATCTGGAACCCATGTTCAATACAGTATTGAATACCTTGGTAATAACAGGCCTCAAAATGCAAGCCGTCGAGCTCAACCGTTGTCCCCCAATAACGGCCATATAAGCATTTTTGCCCTTGAGTATTCTCGCCTTTGAGATACAAGGCGCCGGCTACCATCTCGCCCTTGGCATCTTCGACCACCAACAGTAAGACTTGCGCGGCGAGTTGTTCCCCCAACAGCTGAAAAAAGGTCGGCGTTAAATAGCCGCGATGACCGGAGCGCTTAAGGTAAGTTAATTGATAACATTGGATAAACGTCTGCCATTGTGAAGCGGTAATGTGTTCACCTTCGACAAAGTGAAACTTAAGATTAAAAGGCTGTAACTGCGCCCGCTCCTTCAAGATATTCTTACGTTTGCGCGAACTAAAGCCCGCCAGAAAATCATCAAAGTCGCGATAACCGCGATTATGCCAATGGAACTGCGTGCCTAAGCGTTTTAACAGCGGATTGGGCAAGCCTTCAAATAACGGCGTTTGGCTTGGGGTAACAAATAAGCTATGCCATGAAGAAATCGGGCTGTCGCCCTGATCTTTAACGCTTTGCATTGACCCATCAAGATCAGCTTCATCAACAACGGACTGATTAAGCTCTGACTCATCAAAAACCGCATCACCTTGCTCTAACACACAAGGCTCTGACGCAAACAGCTCTGATGTTAGCCGGCGATTCAATGTCAGCAGCAGTAATTGCGCCACGCGCAGTTGCTCAACGCTATCTAATGCAGAATGAATGCCCATCCTTCGCCCTTGCACTGGGGTAAAAGGGATTGCATTCACCCATTTGGGATAATAATCGAGTCCATGGCGCTCATAGGCTTCGGCCCACGCCCAATCGAACACGTACTCGCCGTAGGAGTGAGACTTTTGATACAAGGGCATCACCGCAACCAGCGATAATGGCTTGAAGTGCTTAGCCGCTTGCCGGCTTATCAGGGCTCCAGCAGCCAAAGGCGACAAACTTTTATCCAAACTTGCAACATCATTTAATCTGTCACCCACATCAAACACGCATAAATGCCGCGGCGTCCAACCCGTTGCAGCGCAGGCCGAATGGCTCTGCTCTAGCGCCAACAAAAACTCATGGCGACAGAAGGGATTCGCCTCCCCCATAACGGCATTCCACGCACTGGCCGATATGTCCGACATTGAGCTCGCAAAGGCCAAGATAAGCTGTCTCATTGGGTAAATTCTCGTCCTTTACGGATCTTAACTAATATACAAGGTTGCAATTAAGCCTAATTCTCGGCACATTGCATAGCCATAATGAAAATAAATTCAGGATTGAGTATGCGTCCAACAAGACCTTTTAGACCTCTTATTCTCGCCATTGCCATGGCGCTTCCCCTACTATCATCACCCAGTCTGCTTGCCGAAGAATCGTCAATTTTCAGCCAGATGGCCACAGCACAACCTGTGTGGGCCAAGCATGGCATGGTTGCCAGCCAAGAAACACTCGCCAGTCGCACCGGCGTTGAGATCCTAAAACAAGGGGGCAATGCCGTTGATGCGGCCGTGGCCGTGGCTTTTAGTTTGGCAGTTACCTTACCACGTGCCGGCAATATCGGTGGCGGCGGTTTTATGTTGGTACATATTGCCAAAGAAAACAAAACCATAGCAATCGATTACCGTGAAATGGCGCCATCTAAAGCCAAGAAAGACATTTTCCTCGACGAGAATGGCGATGCAGTTGAGAAGCTGAGCCGCGAACACGGCCTTGCTGTAGGTGTCCCAGGTACAGTCATGGGCATGAGCTTAGCCCTTGAAAAATATGGCACTATGACACTCGCACAAGTCACTGCTCCTGCAATTAAAATGGCGCAGGAAGGCATTAGCGTGACGCCAGATCTTGCCCAATCCCTTGCAGGTCTAAAACGCCGCATGACCCAATGGCCAACCACAGCCGCTATCTTCTACAAAGCCGACGGCAGCGATTATCAAGTTGATGATATTCTTAAACAACCTGAGCTTGCCCATTCATTAAGTCTGATCGCTGAAAAAGGCACCAAAGGATTCTACGAAGGTGAAACCGCCACTAAACTCATCAATGCGGTGAAAGACGCTGGCGGCATTATGACCTTAGACGACCTTAAAAATTATAAGGTTGTGGAACGTGAACCCGTACGTGGCGAATACCGTGGCTACGAGGTTGTGTCTATGCCACCGCCATCATCGGGCGGCGTGCACATCATAGAAATGCTTAATGTGTTGCAACAATTCCCGATTGATAAACTCGGCCACAATACGGCGCAGACGATTCATCTGATGGCAGAAACCATGAAGCATGCCTATAGCGATCGCAGCGAATACTTAGGCGACCCCGACTTTTATAAGGTGCCCGTCAAAGCCTTAACCAGTAAAGACTACGCCCAAAAAATCGCCAGCCAAATCGCGATGAATAAAACAACGCCCAGCGCCGAAATCAAGCCAGGTAAACTCGCGCCCTATGAGAGCGACCAAACCACTCACTTCTCGGTAGTGGATAAATGGGGCAATGCAGTTTCAAACACTTACACCTTAAACTTCAGCTACGGCTCAGGTTTAGTGGCCAAGGGTACTGGCATTTTGCTCAATAACGAGATGGATGATTTCTCGGCCAAACCCGGCGTGCCAAACGGCTACGGTTTAGTTGGCGGTGATGCCAATTCGGTCGAAGGCAATAAGCGCCCATTGAGCTCCATGAGCCCAACAATAGTGATGAAGGATGGCAAGCCCTTCCTCGTCACTGGCAGCCCTGGCGGTTCACGCATTATCACCACCACACTGCAGATCATCATGAATGTGATCGACCATGGATTAAACATCGCCGAAGCCAGTAATGCGGCGCGGGTGCACCATCAATGGCTGCCCGATGAACTGCGAGTCGAATCCAGCTTAAACCGCGATACCATTTCCCTGCTCGAAGCCAAAGGCCACAAAGTGAAAGTACAGTCCGCTATGGGCAGTACACAATCAATCATGGTGACCGAACAAGGAATTTTTGGCGCGTCTGATCCACGCCACTCGGGTAGCGAAGCCATCGGCTACTAGCATCTCCATGATGCCGATTTTAGTGAAAGAGATGAGTGGAAATGAGAAGAAGATATGACCTATTCGATCTAGGTCATAAACCCTGAGTACAGCTTGTCCCTCCGCTCAGCGAATGCAGACTCGCAATCAAAAAGCCCTGCTATACATCACTGTATAGCAGGGCTTTTTATTGCGTGGCAACAAGTAATCGTACTGAACATAGCTGACTTTTAGACCTAATAGTTTAGGCAAACTGTACTGGGTGACCTGTTATTTCAGTCGTTGGGATTTTAGCGTTGGCTGGTATCCAATCATATAGGCTTGCCATGGCATTCACTCTCCGACACGCAGCTAGTCCGTCCTTGGATGCTCGACCGCCCCGTCCATGGGGCGGACGGTCGTCTCGCAAATCACCATGGCTCACCTTTTTGGCACTAATGTAACCTGTCTGTATGAAGGAGATACCCAGCACGCTTTTGGACAGAAATGAGTTTCGGAAAATTGAACATTAGCAAAGCATGAATAACTTGAGGTATGGCAAAGTGAAAAAGCCCACTGTCAGACTGGGCACGAGACGTTCCTTGTGGAATTAACCAGTCCTCCTTTTTGGTCATATCAAGGAGAAATAAGCCGAACCTATTTCGAGTATGTTCGGCTTACACTTTTATAACTTAGTCACAGAAAGCAAACTCAATAATCTCTTTTAAAGTGGCTTTACTCTCAACAGATAAATCATTGTCACCATCTAAGAACTGTCTTATCCTTTTCCATGAATGGAATGGTTTGCTACTAGCTTTGATGTTGTCAGTCTCAACATTCCATAACACGTGTTCAAATGTGTCTTGTACTAAGAAAACATTTTCGCGTAGAGCAATTTCCTCAATCTTCGCATTAGCTTTAAAAGGATGTAGGTTACCTGTCGCGGCAAGTTCAGCATCAGTGAGGCCTTTTCTGTCCGTGTCATGGATTACTTTGTAGTCTATCCCAAGCCCTTTTAGAACTTTAACTATAGCGGTAATTGTCCATTTACCTCCTGCTGAAACAACCGTTGTATCTTTGTGTTTCGAGCCTAATACGTTCAGTTCTTCGACTAACTCTCCAATCATAGAGAACACAGCAACTTCGGTGTCGCCTTCAACCACAACAACTCGTTTGGCGAATAGACTTTCACAGACTGATGGATGAAAATCTAGGACAGCCCTTAACATGACTTTTTCGTCATATTCTGCACTTTGCTCGAACAGCTCGTTTGGTAACTGTGAAACGATACGTCTATTGTTGTCAGCTCGTTTAATTAATTTAATCGACTCCGGTCTATTTGCTAAATCAATTAGAAATGGTGAGTGGGTCGAACAAATTACTTGCCATAGTGGACTACCAGATCTTGTTTGAAGTGTATCTCGTAATCGACGCATTAGGTGAGGGTGGATATAAAGTTCCGGTTCTTCATACAAAACAATCGTTGTTCTTTGAGCACCATCGACTTGTGCTTCGGTCGCGGCATTGCTTTCTAACATTGCAAATGCGAGTGCTCGTTGTACACCACTGCCTTGATATTGAAGGCTAGTTTCTAACTCTTCATCAATCAAGAATGTCGCAGCTTTCATGAATAATGGTTCAATATCGATATCTCCAACAGCAAGTTTAACCTTGGTATCAAAGTCCAAAATATCATTCAAGGTAGTAGAAACAGCTTCCAAAGCAGTTGATAGACCATCAATTTCAGTACCATCTTCAGCCTGACCTTTAAGCTTTTCTTGTAGCTTCTGAGCCTTCTCAATATAAAGAGTGTAGGATTCATCAGATTTCACTTTAGGAAAAAGTTTGGTTTTAAATAAGTATGCAAACGGGGAAGTACCAGTCGTTTTTAGCTCGTCTTCAATCTTGAAGCTAGCAGGTACATACATGACGTGAGGTATTGCTTGTTGAAGAGAGTTTGCGAATGTCTTCTCATGCCAATCTAATTCACGAATAATAGTTTCTGGATGATTATTGACCATATATTGGTCTATTTCACTTTTTCGCTCTTTATATATAGCAGCCGATGTTACCTCAAGTTCAACTAGGATGGCATTCAGTTGCTCATCAGCACGCGCTTGGGAAATGTTCTTACCTGTAAAAGGAGTGGTCGTAGGTGCGTGATGCACTAAGTACTTGCAGCTTGGCGCATCTGTATCTTCTGTCCAAGTGGCTTCCATTTTTAAAACTAATTGGTCGCCATTTAAAAGTTGAGATATAGCAGGCTTATTACGCTCCCACTCTTCAAGTTCAGAGAATGTACAAGTAATAGACATAACATCATCAGTTTGCTTCTGACTTGGCCAGTCATCGGCTTTTGGCTTTTTGTTGTCTAAGACTAGGTTTAGTGCCGCCAAGATTGTTGATTTACCAATATTGTTTGGACCAACTAGAGTGGTAAAGTTGTTTAAGTCGATTACGGCTTCAGTAATACCACGGAAGTTCTCTATTTCTACCTTATTGATTTTCATATATTTTCCAACAGTGAGTTTGTGTCGATAATATATGATTACCCGTTATGTTTAATGAATTATATCAACATGTTGAGTAGTGGGAGAGCTTTGTTTGAATAATTGCCGTAACGCCTACACATTTTAAATCTAAAAGTTGACACATTGGACAAAGAGATGTAGGTCAAAACAAAAGAATGGAGCGACTCATACGCTTTAGATTGGTCGAATTTATCCCCGTGATACAACGCGGGGATTTACGACGAACAGCATTAAAAAAATCTGGCCACCCATTTTAGATCAACAACATAATGCACTTTTGGTTTGTCTACAACTTGTACGAGCTAAAATTGCTTAAATGAGAGTCATCAAAAGTTGAAGGGCTAAAGCTAAGGCATAAAAATGAGCTAACTCATTAAAAATAGTGTATTTAAGACATGCTAACCCACCCAATAAAACACATGGGCAGTGATTGGTTTGGTTAAGCAGGATTACAGTTAGTTGCTGTGAAAGTGCTGACAGCTTGCCGCAAAGTGCCGTCGTCGCTTTTCTAGATGTTCGCAGTAATCAGTGAGTGCTTGCAGCGTACCCACCGGACCATGAAATAGCTTGCCAAACTCAGTGGCGTGAAAATCTTGCCACCCATTTTAGATCATCAACATAATGCACTTTTGGTTTGTCTACAACTTGTACGAGCTAAAATTGCTTAAATGAGAGTCATCAAAAGTTGAAGGGCTAAAGCTAAGGCATAAAAATGAGCTAACTCATTAAAAATATTGTATTTAAGACATGCTAACCCACCCAATAAAACACATGGGCAGTGATTGGTTTGGTTAAGCAATATTACAGTTAGTTGCTGTGAAAGTGCTGACAGCTTGCCGCAAAGTGCCGTCGTCGCTTTTCTAGATGTTCGCAGTAATCAGTGAGTGCTTGCAGCGTACCCACCGGACCATGAAATAGCTTGCCAAACTCAGTGGTGAGCTTGAGCCAATTGTCATGTGGGATATTTAATCTTGCCAGTAACTTAGCGCTATTTATACTGATTGCCCCACGTTTATCACTTCGAATAATTCGACCTGTATCATCGACCAATTCAAGGTAATCCGATAATAAAAACGCAATGCCATTGGGCTGGTTGTCGCGCTCATTACTGATAAAAGGCAGTAGATTTTTAGGTTGCTCACCTTTTAATGCAGCCCGAATACGTAGTTGAATACTGGTATGGTCGGATTGTTCTGGTGTATCAGCCAGTTGCGCTCTAATCGGATTTAAATCGACGTAAGTCATACAGGCTAACACCGCAGCTTCATCGAGTAGGGCTTGCGATTTAAAGCGACCTTCCCAGAAACGACCTGTACAGTTATCTTCTTGATTCGCTTGTCTTGCGATGGGTTCGTTGAGGCAGCGCATAAACCAACTGATATCACATAAACGACTGCGATAAATGGCAATTGAATGCTTTAATCTGTTGACCTCGTGAACTTCAACTAACTCACCTTTGGCGAATTTTTGCGTTAATTCATCGCCTTTAAACAGCTTATGCCACTGCTCAAGTACTTCGCGGTCAGTCCAACAATTTGCACTGTCGATATCGACCCGTAGCACCACATGCAGATGATTCGACATTACCGCAAAGGCTGCCACATCAATAGCAAAAACCGCTTCAAGTTCAAACAGTAGTGACTCAACCCAACCACGGCGATGGTCATAGTTTTTCCCCGAATAGGCATCATCGCCACACAAAAACGCACGCCGAACAACGCGGCTACAGCAATGGTAATATGGAGTGTCTTCAACACTTATCTGAGTTCTGCGAGGGCGCGGCATACAAACCTCCTCGTTAAATGCATAACCAAGCATAGTCGGAGGTTAATTACCATGCCATTAAGACTGGATGTCCATTTTTCTTTACCGTTGGCGACATGGATGTCGCCGTCGAGCCCTCAGGGATGAGTTTACGGCGTGTCACTGGGAAAACAATGACAATTAATGCTGCGTAACTCAGTTGTCTTGCTTTGGGGCAATAGCTTTTTAGCTAAACGAACAGCGAAAGGGGCAGTGAGGATTAGCATTGTTGCAACAGTGACCGTTGGCGGCATGTTAAGTAAAGCCCTCAGGGATACTTCTTATTAAATAAAAAGATGGCGTGTCACAGGGGAAACAATGACAATTCATGCAGCACAACTGACGATATAACTCACTAGCTTTGAGCCTTTCTGCCTTTGAGTATTTAGAGTTGGAATGGCGGAAATCTAAGATTTAACCGCCATTGTTCTATTAACCCTTAATGCTTGGCTTAATACTTAATAGCAGACTTTATTGCTCCCCTACACTTTTATGCCATTCCACAATCACTTTAACAAAGAGCACTATTTCACCGCCGATAGTTCGATAAATGCTGCGGTGTACATTTGTAGGTTCAGCATAAATTGCTTATGGGTGATGAACTCTTTTTCGGTATGGCCAGTGTATTCCACGCCCGGCATGGCAGGGCCAAAACTTAACGCATTGGGGAATAATTTACTGTTGGTTGAGCCGCCGATTGCAACGGGCTTAGGGTCGACTATGCCAGTGAAGTGGGCAAACACGTCGAGCAGGGTTTGTTGCTGCGGCGCATCTTTCATCACCATAGGCTCACCCCAATAACTTTCGATATCAGCAAGCTGCACTTGGTGTTTATCCTGCCACAAAGCTAAGGCTTCACGGGCTTGCTGAGCGAGTAACTCTGGTGTTTTACCGACTGGACGACGCAAGTTAATGGTCACCTCTGTGCCTTTTTGCGTTTGCACCACCACAGTTGGGGCTAAGGTCAGCGGTCCCATAAAATCATCTTTATAAGCTAAGTCACCAAACTGCTCAGCATAAATCCCTAAACCCACCAGCTCGTTCATGGCGGCGACAGTTAAGGAGGCGCTAGTTTTCGGCCAAGGTTTATCATTCAATTCGGGACTTAACAATGCCGCCAAATGGGTCACAGCATTCACTCCATCTTCAGGAGTGGATGAATGGGCGGCTTTACCGTCGGCAAAGATATGCAAGTTGCACTGTTTATCGACGCAATGGTTTTCAAAACGATATTTCATCCCCTGCTGCGCGGCGGCTCTGGTCTGTAACTTTGTCAGTAATGCGGGTGAAACCGCCTCAATTTCCGCCTCGGCCTGCTGCGGTACTTGGCTGGCAAAATAGCCGCCAGAGAAAGCCGTTAACGTGGGAGTTTGGGTTGAAGCCTCTGCTTTAGCTTCTATATTGGAGATCGTAATATTGGGCACTGTAAAGGTAATCTTGCTCCAGCCTTTCTCGGCGGTGACCACGGGGTATTCGGCATCGATAGTAATGTTCATATCCGCTGGCGTGTAGCTGGCTAAAAAGGTTTTCAGTGGTTCCCAGTCGGACTCTTCAGCAAGATAAACCAAGAGTTCAATGCGTCTATCTCGCTTAATGTGTTTATCTTTAATCGCCTTCATCGCATACATGGCAGTGACAATGGCGCCCTTGTCGTCCTCTGTGCCGCGGCCAATCAGTTTGCCAGGTTCCGATTGAGTATCAAGCAGATAAGGGCTCTGCGCCCACAAGGCAGGATTAGCTGGTTGCACATCGCCGTGGGTGACTATGCCTAACTTTTTAGATTCATTGTTTACAGCCGAATTGGTATCTAAGCCAATCAACACCACATAGCCATGATCGGCATAATCTAACCCGAGCTCCTGACTGAGTTGTTTCAAACTCGACTTAAAGCCTACAAAGGCGGGATTGGTATCTGGCGTTTGCCCTTCAACCGCTTGGGTATTAAAACTCACCAACTGAGTCAAACTCTGCACCATAGCCGCATCGTATTTTGCGACCGCATAATCGGCGACCTTGAGTGCATTTTGGCTTAACTGGAGGACGTTTGTTTGAGCCGTTGTTGTTGCTGGCGCTGCAATACACTGCGGCATAACCCAGCTGGACGCAGTCAGTAATGCCAAGGATAACGCTCGGCGCACGCGAGCATGTTGAATACCAGATTGAGACATAGAAGATCCTATTATTGTTATTCGTGTTTTAGGACCGTACTGCAAGAGACGGTTGAAAATGGATTAAGCTGGTTTAGTGCAAGGTGTGGCTTACACCAATCATCTGCGATGTGTTTGCGGCTATTATCTTCGACTACAGCCTTGACCAATGATGTTGCCAAGAAAGCGCACCGAGACGCGATATCATCCGCAGCCAGTTTGCCATATTATTTTGCTTAAAAGCCTGAAACAAAACATTTGTTACAAACTAAACACAAAATCGATGGAACCCCTAGTCCGATACATGTTAAACAGTCACATTAAGATAAATTAATGGTTTTAGCCGCGCGTAGACTTCAATTTTTGCTGAAATCCATGGCCATCATCAAACAATCACCCATAACAATAATCGACCTAACGGGGAACAAATAATGAAGGGACTAACCCTTAAACCGCAAGCCCGCACGGCTAAGCTCACGCTAAGTGCCATCGCTTTAGCCTTAACTTTGGGCGCTTGTAGCACGCAACAACCCGAAGCCAGTGTTCAAGCCAACGCAGCACCCAATGCCGTGTCAGCGCAGATTATCAGTCAGAATGCGACCAATCCATTCTTCAAACCCTATGATACGTTTATGGAAATTCCGGCCTTTGATAACATCAAGCCAGAGCATTTCCTCCCAGCCTTTAAGGCGGGCGTAGCTCAGCAACACGAACAAATTCAAGCGATTGTTGATAATAAAGCCAAACCCACCTTCGCCAATACCATTGAAGCCATAGAGTTTTCTGGCGATCTAGTGACCCGCGTTTCTAACGTCTTCTTTAACCTGACAGGCGCCGATACTACGCCAGCATTGCAAGCACTCTCCAAAGAAGTGTCGCCTATGTTATCGTCCGCCGAAGACGATATATTGCTCAATGACAAACTGTTTCAAAAAGTCAAAGCCGTTCACGACGCGAAAGACAGCCTAAAACTCAGCACGGCCCAAGCCAAATTACTGGAAGATACCTATAAATCTTTCACCCGTGGCGGCGCTAACTTAAGCGAGCAAGATAAAACCAAACTGCGCGCATTGAACGAAGAAATCGGTAAACTCAATTTAGCCTTTGGTGACAATCTATTAGCCGAAACCAATGCCTTCGAATTAGTGGTTGATAGTAAAGCCGATCTCGCAGGCTTACCCGCTGATGTGGTTGCAACCGCCTTTGAAACCGCGAAAAAACGTGGCCATGAAGGCAAGTGGGTATTTACCACGTCTCGCCCTTCTATCACGCCGTTTTTAACCTATGCCGATAACCGCCAGTTACGTGAAAAACTCTATAAAGGCTATATCGAGCGCGGTAACAACAATAACGCCAACGATAACAAGATTATCCTCGCGAAGATTGCCGCCCTGCGTGCTGAACGTGCTCAACTGATGGGCTATAAAACCCATGCGGATTTCGTGTTAGAAGAACGCACAGCTAAAACGCCAGAAAACGTCTACGGCTTGCTCAACAAAGTATGGCCAGCGGCATTGGCCCAAGCCAAAACCGAAGTGGCTGATATGCAAGCCATGATTGACGCACAAGGTGGCAAATTTAAGCTGCAAGCGTGGGACTGGGATTACTATGCTGACAAAATTCGTGTCGCTAAGTACAGCTTTAACGAGCAACAAACCCGCCCGTATTTCTCTCTCGACAGTACACTAAAAGGTGTGTTCTACACGGCTAACCGTTTGTACGGTTTGACCTTTAAAGAACGTACCGACTTACCCAAATACAATGCCGAAGTCCGTACTTGGGAAGTTTACGATAAAGACGGCAAGCTGATGGCCATCTTTATGGGTGACTATTTCACCCGCGACAGCAAACGTGGCGGCGCTTGGATGAATTCATTCCGCAAACAATACAATATGAATGGCGTTGATTCTAAACCTATTATTGTTAACGTATTGAACTACCCTCGCCCAGCGGGCAATGAGCCAGCGCTGCTGACCTTCGATGAAGCCAGCACCCTATTCCACGAATTTGGCCACGCACTACACGGCATGTTATCGAACGTGGAATATCGCTCACAGGGTGGCACCGCCGTACCTCGCGATTACGTTGAGTTCCCATCGCAAGTGAATGAAAACTGGATGACTCAGCCCGAAGTGTTAGCCCAATTTGCCAAGCACTACAAAACCGGCGAAGTGATCCCGCAAGAGCTAGTGAAGAAAATCCAAGCGGCCAGTAAGTTCAACCAAGGCTTTGCCACCGTTGAATACATGGCGGCCACTAAGCTCGATTTAGATTGGCACACATTAACCGACACCACGCCAAAGGATGCGGCCAAGTTTGAAGCAGACTCGTTAGCGGCAATGGGACTGATTGAAGAAATCAGCCCACGCTATCGCAGCACTTACTTCTCGCATATTTTCGCGGGTGGTTATTCAGCAGGCTACTACAGCTACCTGTGGTCGGATATTTTAGGCGCGGATGCTTTCGAAGCCTTTAAAGAAAACGGCATTTTCGACAAGGCCACTGCGGACTCCTTCCGTAATAATATTCTGTCGAAAGGCGGCAGCGATGATCCTATGCTGATGTATAAAAACTTCCGCGGTAAAGAAGCCGGCATAGAGCCGCTACTGCGTAGCCGCGGATTACTGGCCGAGTAACATCACCAATCATCATTTGCCAAAGGCAAGATAAACAACGGGAGCTTCGGCTCCCGTTTTCTTATAATTTTATTCAGCAACTTCTACAATAACGTATTAATTGGCTCAATATTTTAGTACTGTGTTGCCGCATATAAGGATATTTTTAAAATTATCAATGGAAATGATTATGTCTAATGCCCTACTAAGCTCTCCATTTCAAGCAAATAAAGAAAAACTTCTCACACTGCGATGACAGAACGAACTCAATACCACTCGAATATTCAAAGCTCTGGATGCTTCCCCAAATACAATTGGTGCCGAAGTGGTTTTTATAGACCATGAATATTCCCTATGATTCCTTTATGCCACTAATATCCCATTCGATTAATATTACGAGAATGTAAAGATACAGTAAGTACCAGCTTTAGCCTTAGCAATAAGGCGCACCGGTGGAAAAATCAACAACCTAACAATAGTCAGCTATAAGGAATTCAGAGTCTATGTCAGATAATTTTTTTGAGAAACATGACTTATCTATCGGCGTGTTTGTCGTTGGTATTGCAGTCATCATGTTCCTTATGTTTGGTGCGGGTGCTATCGGCCCTTTACTTTTTCTTACGATTGAAACGCTATTCGGTAAATTAACAAACGAAGAGTATGGTATCCTTTTCGCATCAAGTATAGTGATCATGACCCTGAGTATTGTTATACCAAATGTATTAATTATACGAGGTAGACCTCGAGCAGTTAAAATCAATCAAATAAACGTCTATTTTCAACTCATTTGTTACTTACTGTTTTTATTAGTACTTGAACACCAAAAAACCTGGATTTTTCTCTGCTTTGTTATTTTCCCGTTATTAGCGAACTGGTTAATGTCGTCTGCTAAATATCTAACCTTCCTTGCCTTTTACGAAACTCTTCGCAAGGACCCAATTAGGTTTAGACAAAGCTTAGCAAACCGAATATTTAAGTAAGCACAGTAAATACAAGCTCTATTGTCTGATATTAGTTTAAGTATGTTTATCATTAGAAAATATTAACAACACGCCATAATATAACCCAAAAAAGATAATGGGTGACGATGAGAAATTAGGTGCCGATGTCAGATAAATTTTGAAAAACATAACTTTTCTATCATAATTGTCGACAAGGTTACTGCGGATCCCGTCCGTAATCATATCCTTTTTAAAGGCGGATTCGTAAATATTGGTACGTTTCCGCTTCACATTTTAACCCACTTTAATTCACCGCTTAGGCGACATTAAATCTTCAATAGAGTTATATGATGAATATTGAGATGGTAGAAAAAGCAGATCATCTTAGTCTGCTCGATATTTGGGAAGCATCGGTAAGAGCAACCCATGACTTTTTAGCAGAAGAAGATCTACAGCAATTGAAGCCGCTGATCCTCGAACAGTATTTTGATGCCGTTCACTTAAAGTGCGCTAAAAATGACAATGGAGAAATACTCGGATTCTGCGGGGTACATGATGGCAATATTGAAATGCTGTTCATCTCACCTGACGCGCGCGGAAAAGGTATTGGTTCCATGCTAGCGACACATGCCATTGAAGAACTGGGAGCCACAAAGGTGGATGTTAATGAGCAGAATGAGCAAGCATTAGGTTTTTACCAGCATATTGGTTTTTCAGTAACGGGTCGCTCACCCGTTGATGGACAGGGTAAACCTTATCCACTGTTGCATATGACGTTATATTCCATTGAAGGATTGTAGATGTATCCTGATTCAATCGATGAGAATAGGGTTAGAGAGTATCCGGCGGAAACAAAAATGATGAATAAATCCGCCCCGACATCAATAAAAAAGGCTTGCTAGGTTTCCCTAACAAGCCTTTGGGCCTTTTTACAACGAATCGATTAGTCGACTAAACCGCGGCGCTTTAACAGTGCATCTGTTGTCGGTTTTTTACCGGTAAAGTGAATGTAATCTTGCATGAGATCTTCACTGTTACCTTTAGATAAGACTTCCTTACGGAATTTGTCACCATTATCGGCTTTCAATCCACCATGCTCGCCCATATAGGCAAAGGCATCGGCGGCAAACACTTCGGTCCACAAATACGCGTAATATCCAGCTGAATAACCACCGGAGAAGGCATGGCTAAAGTAACTCGATTTATAACGCGGGGGAATTGGCGCAAAATCGAGGCCGTGTTTAGCTAACACTTGGTGCTCAAACTTCTCTACATCGCTAATTTGAGTATCGGCGCTGATAGAGTGCCATTCCATATCTAACAAAGCAGCTGACAGATACTCAACGGTATCAAAACCTTGGCCAAACTTATTTGAGGCTAAGATTTTATCAAGCAGTGCCTTAGGAATTGGCTCACCCGTCTTGTAGTGTTTGGCATAGTTAGCAATCACAGCAGGATCGATATTCCAATCTTCGTTAACCTGGGATGGGAACTCAACAAAGTCACGTGCGGTTGATGTGCCAGCCACGCTTGGGTATTTCACCTGCGAGAATAAACCGTGAACCGCATGACCCATTTCATGGAACATAGTGGTCACTTCATCGAATGTCATTAACGTTGGGCCATCGGCTGGCTTAGGAATATTCAGCGCGTTATAAACAACGGGCTTAGTGCCAAGCAGACCGCTTTGGGTGACGAACTCATCCATCCACGCGCCGCCGCCTTTGCCTTCACGGGCATAAGGGTCAAGGTAGAATAAGCCAATAGAGCTGTTGTCTTTATCAAAGACTTCAAAGGCTAAAACATCGGGATTCCACACGGGTAAATCGGTACGCGCTTTTAAGCTGATGCCATACAGTTTATGCATCGCGAAAAACAGCCCGTCTTGCAGCACAGTATTAAACTCGAAATAAGGCTTGATGCTGCTTTCGTCGAGATCGTATTTCTCTTTACGTACTTTGTCGGCGTAGTAAGCCCAATCCCAAGGTTGCAGTTCGAAATCACCGCCCGCCTTTTTGATTTCGGCTTGAATATCAGCTGCTTCCACTTTGGCACGAGCCAAGGCTTTTGGCGCTAAATCATCGAGGATTTCATACACAGCGGCAGGGGTTTTCGCCATTTGATCGGCAACCGCATAGGATGCCCAAGTATCGAATCCCAATAAGTTGGCTTTTTTAGCCCGAATTTGCGCCATTTTAACAATCAATGGGCCATTGGTTGCAACAGCTCTGTGCGCCGAGGTTTCCCACACTTTTTGGCGCAGTTCACGGCTGCTCAGGCTAGAAAGCACCGGCTGGCGAGTCGTGTTCACTAAGGTAATCAAATAGCCCTCTTTTCCAGCAGCTTTAGCGGCAGCGGCTAAGGTGGCGATTTCGCTGTCAGATAAACCAGCTAACTGGGCTTTATCAGTCACAACAATCACATCATCTTTAAATGATTTTAAGCTGTTTTGTGAAAAGTCCGTCGCTAAGGTTGCAAGCTCGGCGTTAAAGTCGCGCATTTTAGCTTTATCTTCAGCCGACAATTTCGCGCCAGCTCGAACAAACTGCTCATAGTAGTATTCAACTAGACGCTGATCTTCCGTATTTAAGCTGCTTTTTTGTTGATATACCGCTTCAACACGGGCAAATAACGTCGGATCGAGATAAATATTATCGCGATGGGCAGATAGCTTAGGTGCAAGATCTGCTTCGGTTTTCTGGAAATCATCATCAGAAATCAGACCGGCGAGATTAAAGAAGGTCCGCGACACCCGCGTTAATAATTCACCCGAGGTTTCCATCGCCAGAATGGTGTTGTCAAAACTGGCCGCTTGCTTGTTATTCACAATGGCAGCGATTTCAGCATCATGGGCTTTAATGCCTTGCTCGAAGGCAGGAGCATAATCTGCTGTATGGATAAGGTTAAATTGTGGCGCTTGATCCTGCAGTGGACTCTTGCCCAGCAACACATTGGTTGCTTGTGCTTTAGCAGCAGTTTGAGTCGCTACGGCATTTTTGGCTTCATTGGCACTGGCGGCTGGCTTGTCTGAACAAGCGCCAAGTAACAAAGCCGCGGCCACGGCTGTGGTTATAACGGACTTACGCATATTAACTCCCTTGGATGTTGCTGCCCTTTCGTTTGTATTTTTAAGGTGAAAGGTGCGCGCTAACGGATTTTGGCTTTCAGTTTAAAACAGTCTGAGTCAACGAACGCTTGTTGCTACGGTCGTCAATTTCGATGAACTACCTTAACAAGTTACGCGCATTTCAGCCAAGTTTTACCCCGCCACTGCGGCGCTAATTTGTATCACTTTATGTGTATTTAGAGTCTATATGTGCCTATGCCAACGCTAAGCTACACCTAAGGCGCTGCAATCAGTGTTAAGCGCTTGCAAGCAGAAATGATGAGGATTAGCTAAAATTCAATGTAAAAATAATTATTTAAAACAATCCAATTGGATTTTTTAAGCCAAATATTCTCAACATAGAAAGCAGCATAAGCAAATAAAACACCGTTTCTATAACAAATATTAATTCTTCTTAATAAACTTTTTGCTGTGCTTATTTAAACCTCAATGTAACAAATACACAGGCCAAATGGCTCATTATTTAGGCAGACGCACTCTGAGTCACAATTTGAAACAGCTTTTCTCCGATTAATGTCACATTCAGATCATCAAATGTCTTTATAATTCCCGCTCGTTAACTTAGCGACAAATTAACATAACAGTTAAATGACGCTGAATTAACGGGATGATGGGCATGCTCTTGACGGAACATGCGTTGGGGTCAAATAAATATAAATAGAGATAACTATGTTAAATAAGAAAATACTCGCAGTGATGATCACTGCCGCCCTTGGTGTCAGCGCCTGTAATTCTGATGACGACAAAGTCGTTCAAGCCGATTTACGGGTACTCGAAACCACAGATCTGCACACAAATATCATGGATTTCAACTACTACAGTGGTAAAGACGATCCGACTATCGGTCTTGCCCGTACTGCAAGCTTGATCCACGCTGCACGCAACGAAGCCAAGAATAGCGTCCTCGTTGATAACGGCGATCTACTGCAAGGCAGCCCTATGGGCGATTATATGGCCAAAGTTGGCCTGCAAATGGGCGATGTTCACCCTGCTTATAAAGCCATGAACCTATTAGATTATGAAGTCGGCAATATCGGTAATCATGAATTTAACTATGGTTTAGATTTCTTAAATAAATCCATTAGTGGTGCAGATTTCCCTTATATCAACTCAAACGTTTATTGCGCCGACGATAATGGTTGCTGGAAAGAAGTTAAAAAAGGTGAGCATTTATTCACCCCTTATATCATCAAACAAAAAATTATTATCGACAGCGAAGGCAATAATCAAACCATTAACATTGGTTATATTGGTTTTGTGCCACCGCAAATTCTATTGTGGGATAAACAAAATCTGACGGGAAAAGTGACGGTTGAAGATATCGTTACCACCGCGAAAAAATATGTCCCAGAAATGAAAGCCAAAGGGGCCGATATCATTATCGCCATTCCACACTCTGGCATTGGTTCGACGGAAAATCCTGGCGATCCTATGGCTGAAAACGCCACCTACGCTTTGACTTATGTTGACGGTATCGATGCGATTCTATTCGGTCACAGCCACTCTATCTTCCCAGATGCTAAGTATGCTGACTTGCCCAATACCGATGTCACTAAAGGCCTACTGAACGGCGTCCCCGCAGTGATGCCAGGTCGTTGGGGTGATAACTTAGGGGTGGTTGACTTTAAACTTGAGCGTAGAGATGACAAGTGGCATGTCCTTAGTGCCAAAACGCAAGCTCGCCCTATCTATGATGGCGCAAATAAAGCCCCATTAGTTGAAGCGGATGCTGCTATTCACGATGCTGTCGCAGCCGAGCACCAAGGTACCCTCGCCTTTGTGGATGAACCTATCGGTGTCGCCGCGGCGGACATGTATAGCTTCCTTACCTTAGTGCAGGACGACCCAACGGTACAAATCGTTTCCGATGCGCAAATCGCTAACGTGAAAGCGAAATTACCTGCAGCATTAAAAGGGCTGCCAGTACTTTCAGCTTCTGCACCTTTTAAAGCAGGCGGTCGCCACGGTACAACCAGCGACGCAGATCAATTTGTGCAAGTCGATAAAGGTCCACTGACCTTCAAAAACGCCGCCGATCTGTACCTGTATCCCAATACTATGGTGGCAGTCAAAGCAACGGGCGCCGAATTGAAAGATTGGCTTGAGTGCTCAGCCAACCAGTTCAATCAAATCGACCCAGCAAAAACCACCCCACAAGAGTTAATCAACTGGGATGGCCATCCAACCTATAACTTCGACGTACTCGATGGCTTAACTTACAAAATTGATGTCACTCAACCGAACAAGTTTGACCGCGATTGCGCCGTCGTTAATGCCAACGCAAACCGTATCGTTGATTTAAGCTATAAAGACGAAAACGGTAAAGTCATCACAGGTGAAGAATTTGCCGCGAAAGAGTTTATCGTCGCCTCAAATAACTATCGCGCCTTTGGTGGTAAGTTTGCCGGTACGGGTAGCGACCATGTCGTGCTTGAACTGCCCGATACCAACCGTGAAGCGTTAGCGGCTTATATCACAGCGCAATCTCAATACAACGAAACCACGGGTAAGTACGAAGGTATGGTCAATCCAAGTGCCGATTACAACTGGGATTTCAAAACCATCACTACTAACGTCACATTAGACGTTCGCTTCGAAACCCAAGACAGTGACAAAGCCGCTGCCTTTATCGAAGCCAATAAACAACGTGAAATGAAGAAGATCAGCAAGGATGAACTGGGTTTCGCCGTTTATAGCATCAACCTAACCAAATAAGCGTTCAATCCCGCAATATCATGCTCAAAAAGGCTCCTCGTGAGCCTTTTTTATTCCCTACAGATTAAATTAACGCTAATCTGCGCGCTATAAACGGCGTGTCGCCATTTAGTTCATCTTGCTCCACACTAAAGGTTAAACCTGCTTTGTGTCGTCAGAAATCTACCTTATTATTTAGCGGCGTCCTCGCAACAACAGAGAAAGCTTATGAAATATCAATCAATCTTATGTGCCACCGCGTTAATGCTGGTTGCAGTGCAGCCTGCAACGGCCGATGTTAATCTCAATCTGCCTAAAAATGCTGAAGTATTAACGGTCAATGGCAAGCCAGCCGTAAAGAGTGGCAACCTCGTTTTAGCCGATGGTATCAATCAGATAGCCTTTCGCTATGCCGCGCAATACAGGCAGCAAGCTGACTCAGTGCATTATCTATCCGACGTGCTCATCGTCCGTTTTGATGCGTCAGCACAAACACTTACCCTGACACTTCCCGCCATCAACTCAGCCAGAGATGCCAAGAAATTTGATGAGTCACCCAAGCTGACACTATCAAATGCTCAAGATGAAGCCGTGAGTTTTACCAGCGATAAATTGATTAAGAATGGGATCCAACTGGGACGGGATTTCGAACACGAGATACTGCAGTACAACCTTAGCAATCTTCCGGCTTCATTCAATCTCACTATGAATACCGCGACAACACAAGCAAACGACGTCATTGCACCAGTATTGGCAAGCCAGCCACAAATACGCCAAACAGCAGCAGTCACATCCACGAATTTGATAGCACCAGCAGTAGTGTCGTCAGCAGCCGCAACAGTCAATGACAAGAGCAAACCAACCACTTCTGTGTCTTCTACAACCACACCTAGCCAAGCTGAAATCAGTCAAATGCTGGACTACTGGTACAAACAGGCCAACGACAGTACCAAAGCCAGCTTCAAAGCCAAAATCAATAAAGAATAACCCATAGAACACGCCCGCGTTGTAGAGGATATTTGTCCTCTAACCACAACTATCTATTTCAGACCGCCAGCTGAGTATCACTATAAACTGGCGGTATATTACAGTTCATAAAATGAGAACTGAGTAAAATCGAATAGTCTATAGTCTTCTGTCCTCCCTCCAACATAATTATCTATTCGCAATGCGTTATCTTAATAGTTAAATATTATTATAAATCAAATGCTTTACAAAAAAATAAAGAATATTTAGCTCCAAATTTAACAGTCTGAATTATGATTTACGCTATATATTTGGGCTAAATCCAAAAAAATGTAACAAAAAATGTCATAAAGGCATTATTTAGCAAGAGTCATTATCAGCTTCAAAGCCTCACTAAGCATGAAAAGATCAATGCTCTAATCCTATTCCATAAAAAACATTCAACCTTTAGACTTATTCAACCTTCAACCTGCTCATTCTTTATACTGATTTAAACTCTCCCCATCAAATGTTAGAAATAAGTTGCCTAAATGATAGGGCGAAAAATTACTAATCAAGTAAAAGGAATAACATGATGGAACTTAAATTAAAAAAAGCTGAGTTAGTGAATCTGTCCCATGATAAAAAAGTATTACCTAGCGAATTAACACCACAAGTTGCTGGTGGTGTGATAACTCGTGCTTGCGGAGAGTTGACTGCAAATGCATACACCTGCCCTTCTGATCGTACAGGTAGCACTCAGCGCTGCTGTCAAATCCCTTAATACGGGGTTCAAGTAACCAAATAGGTTGTGACGTCACAATATAACACAGCATTTATTATCGGTAGATGTGTAAAGGGCATATCCACTATGCCCTTTTGACTTTCTAAATGAGCCAGTATGTAGAAGCTGTACTTCATGGAAATAAAGGAAGGTGGTTCAGTGCAATTTAATCAACCCCAACAATCTAGCCTTGCTAAACAGGCATTGAACGATATCGCTTCGCTATTAGCGAAAGATGCCAAGCAATCGTTAGAGCAGCAAGGGGTTGGTTTGTTAACTGGCTTGGCTGGGCAACAATTATTTTTCTGGCAATTACATAAACAGTTTCCTGAACTAGCAAGCCAACATGAATTTTCAGCACGAATGACGTTAATAGAAGAGCAGATACCGTTTCTGCATTCACAGTTAGCGTTTGGCTATGGACTGACTGGTGTCGCTTGGCTATATGAATGTTTTTTGCATGAAGGGAATTACCAAGCGGAGTTTAACCACAATACTGATGTGCTCTTACTGCAACACTTACAACAGAGCGACTGGACTGGAGAATTAGAATTTATTCGCGGACTAAGTGGTTTTGCAGTCTATATAGCGCGGCGTCAAACTGCGGAATTAGGCTTACCTTTGGCCCAAGCGTTATTGACGCGACTGGAACAGCAATGGCATCAATTTGCCGATGGTACTGGTGCCTGGGAAGTGGCGACAAACTCTTTCTTTAGATTTAATCAGGCAACAGATGACTCTGAGTTTAATTTAGGATTAGCTCACGGTGTCCCTTCAATCATTGCCTCCCTATTACCATTATTAGCGCATCAGCAACTGCATAGCCAAATTAAGACGTTGTTGCAAGCCAGTTGTCAGTGGTTAATTCAGCAGCAACAGGCATCCGAGAAATTTGGTAGTTGCTTTGCGTACATAACTGATCAACCGTGCCAGTCACGACTCGGTTGGTGTTATGGAGATGCCACCATAGCCTTAACATTAATGCGAGTGGGCAATGCAATAGACAGTGATAACTTTACCGCCGCAGGTAGGAACATCGCCTTAAAAGCTGCTCAGCGTAGGTTAACAAGTAGCCAAGTTCAGGATGCAGGTATCTGTCATGGTAGTGCAGGTTTGGCTTTAATCTTTCAAGTCATAACGCGCTATTACACCGAATCTTCTCTTTCACAGGCTGCACAATATTGGTTTGAACATACGTTAGCACTATATCAAACATCAGGACTCGACGGTTTTAATGCCGTACGCGAACAAGATAACTCAACGTGCCGCCTACCAGACCATGGCTTACTCGGCGGCTACGCCGGTATAGGTTTAGTGCTATTGATGGCCTTTGACGTAGAAACTAATTGGCTAGATGCGCTTTTATTAACCAATAGTTAATTTCGATGTATTGGCTATTTTTATAACAAGGGATTGTTTATGAGTTTAGAGGTTTTGCAAGCCGCGGATTTTTTTGTTATCCGGGCACCTAGATCAAGTTTGTCTCAACTACGAAAAATACCAACAGAGCCTACGGCCTTAGTCGATTTTCTCGCCAGTTGGTTAGCAAACCCAGCAGTACAAGAAGCCTTATATCTTGCTAGCCCTTCACTGATGGAACGATTGCCTAATTGGCAACAGCAGCCAAACAGTAAAGCGGCAATTAAAATAACTAACTCCTTGTTGAAATATTTTATTCGGTTTAGCTCTAGAGCTACTCCATTTGGGTTATTTGCAGGTGTAGCCTTGGGGCAAGTAGCAAATGAAACGCACTTACAGTGTAATACCATGCTGCGAGATAAGCGCCATACCCGCTTTGACATAGCCTATTTAGCTGCGATTCGTGCCCAATTTAGTGAACCAAATGAGGCAGAGAAGTGGCCGTTATTGTGCTATCAAGCTAATCCGACGTTGCAACAACAGGCTGATGGTCTGCATTACATTGAACCGTATTTTTCAGATACTGAGCAAAAATATCGTTTAAGTACCTTGGTATTAGATGAATATTTGCTTGCTATGCTGCAACTGACGAAGAAGGGAGGGAACTTTGCTTCGTTACAAGATGGATTTCAACAACTCTATCCTACGGCGAATGCTGCGAGCATACAGGATTATATTAAGCAGTTACTTGCAGCGGGAGTGTTGCAAGTCAAATTACCACTAGCGTTAACTTCTGGATCTCCAGATCAGACTTTTATTACAGCGTTACAAAGTATGGGCGCCACAGACAGTGCTGATATATTGCAACGAGCTCTAACTCAGTTAAACAGCATGGATAAACAACCTGTTAACTCGCTTAAGCGATATCAAGAAATTTACCGTGGCTTGCAAACACTGCCGTATCCTGTAAGCGAGAATCGCCTATTACAGACTGATATTTTGCGCTCATTTTCACAGTGCCAATTAGCACAAGCGGAAGTCTCCACCCTGATGCCTGCATTATTAGCATTATTAGCGATGCGAAAACCTTATAAAACGCCACTTAATGACTTTAGCCAAAAATTTGAAGCAAGATTTAGTAGCCAGTATGTGCCATTGTTGACCTTATTAGATGACGAAGTTGGTATTTCATTCTCCAGCGATATTGGCTACCACACTTCTTTGTTAGCGGGGTTAAATATCACCAATCGTTCCCCCTCTTCACAAGATATTATCGAACCATTACAACAGACGATTATCGCAGCTCTAAGCCATGTATCCCCAAGCGAAACTGTGCTGAAATTAACAAGTGACTCGTTATTGTCTAAGCATGAAAGTGCGACATTAATGGCTAAGTTACCCGCTTCCTTCGCTATTAATTTGTCAGCGTATCAACAAGAGGATGGCCGAGTTGTTTACTATTATCATGGTTGCTATGGTCCCTCTGCAGCGAATTTACTCGGACGTTTCTGTCATTTATCAACCGATATGCTGCAACAGGTCAAACAACATTTATCTCAAGAAGAAGCACATTCTCCAGAAGTCATTTTTGCAGAAGTACTACATATGCCCGAGGGGCGTCCAGGCAATGTCATCGCTAGACCGACATTAAGAGCATATGAGATTGTTTTTCTTGCTGACAGTCACTTAGCAAACGAGTGGCAAATCCCAATCAGCGATCTATTGGTCTATCAAGAAAATAACGTGTTATGTTTATGGTCACAGCGACTACAAAAAAGAATAATTCCCCGTTTATCCTCTGCCCATAACTTCAGTGATCGTAGTTTAGGAATTTATCGGTTTTTATGCTCACTTCAACATCAAAACTTACAAATGCCTCACTTCTCCTTACCTGATAGCCTGTATAAAGCAAAACGAGTTCCAAGGATCATGTTAGATAATCTGGTCCTGCAAGAGGCCCACTGCAATATTCCAGTCGCACAATTGAAACGCTTATGGCAAGAAGGCCAGTTCGTTAAATCCCATTGGCTGCAACTGCAGCAAGAATACGGTTTAGAGCGTTATATGAGCTATGCCATAGCCGACCATGTGTTACTGATCGATCTGCAAAATAATATGATGTTCCAAATGTTGTTGGCAGAGGTAAATCATAAAAGCCACATTAGGTTGAATGAAGTGCTCGCGATGAAATACCAACCTTTGCTGCAAGGGCCAGATGGCCCTTATCAACATGAAATAATTGTACCGCTGTCAAATAGTGCAGCAATCCCATACTTAGCACCACTCATAGCACCATTGACGAGCTCAATCAATGACAACTGTAGGCAGTTCGCGCCTGGCTCAGAATGGCTCAGTGTCAAATTGTATGCCGGACAAAGTAGTGTGGAGCAACTGTTACTAAAGCAATTGGCACCATGGCTAACGCAGATGCAGCAAGATGGTGTGCTCAAGCATTGGTTCTTTATACGCTATGGCGATCCTGATTGGCATCTACGGCTACGATGTTTTGGCGAGCCGGAACGATTATATGGGGAGTTACTACCCGCACTAAATCGTTTATTAGCGCCATCTCTAGCCAGTGCAGGCTTACATCGCATTGAGTTGTTCACTTACATGCAGGAGACAGAACGTTACGGGGGCGAGCATATGATGCCTTTGGCTGAGCACTTTTTCTGTTTGGACAGCCAGTTTGTGTTGCAGGCAATATTATTCAGTCAACAAGATGACAGCTTGAGGTGGCGCTTAGCCATTTTAGCGATAGATTTAATTTTAACTCAATTCGATTATTTACCCGCCGAGAAATTTAAACTGATCGATAATTTGCGGACAGGATTTGCACAAGAATTTAAAGAAGGCTTAGAGTTACGCCAGCAAATGGGCGATAAATATCGATACTATCAGTCACAATTACAACAAGATCGCCAATTATTAGATTGGCATAACCAAGCTATTGAGCCATTCAAACAACAAATTCAGCAGAGTTTACAGCAGTTTTCATCTTCGATTACACCATGTTGTCAGGCAATGTTGGCATTATTTGAGTCCCAACAAGCGAAAGGTAGTCGCGATAGTTTACTAGGCTCATTATTACATATGTTTACTAACCGTTTATTCAAGGCTTATGGTCGAGAGCAAGAGTTTGTCGTTTATGACATGTTACGCCGTATCTATCTAAGCCAGCGCGCACAACCAGTACGAGGTTTATCGCAATGAGCGATTTATTTCGAAAAGAAGTTATCGTGCAGCAACAGCAAAGATTGCGAGGGGAAGTAAGTTTAACTCAGCCAGTTAGTTTTATTGGCTTCACAGTATTAATTAGCGCACTTGTTTTATGTGCCTTGCTTTTTTTGTATTTTAGCGAGTATCAACGCAAAGAACATGTGCAAGGTTCCATCGAGCCAGCCATGATGAGGATTCGTTTATCCACTCCTAAATCAACCAATGCAGAGCATCTTTTAGTACAAGTTGGCGAGCAAGTACAGCAGAATCAGCCTTTAGTACAGCAATTGCACAGCCCAAGTACGATGGAAAAATCATTTACACTGAAAGCTCCTTTTGCAGGAACGGTTACCGAAATTTTATGGCCGTCGGGTGAGGATATCGGCCCATCAAAACCCTCAATATCGTTATTACCCCAACCTGAAACCTTATTCGCAATTGTATATGTGCCCTCAAGAGTTATAGGACAACTCACATTGGGACAAGTGCTACAAATGCGCATAGAGGCATTTCCCTATCAACATTTTGGTGCGCAAACAGCCACTCTAGTTGAGATAGGAAGTCAGCCTATAACCATAAATGAATCGCAAACCTTATCGGAGCCGAGTTATAGAGTCATTTTAGCATTGACGGAAAACGCAAAAAAATTGCCACTAAGAGCAGGAATGGAATTAGAAGTTGATATTAGTTCCCCGCCACGCAGACTATTGTCGTGGTTGTTTACACCGAATGTTGATGATAAGGGTCAAACCTAATGGCAACACTGCAAGAGAAGTTTAAAACTTGGTCTGGCCGCCGTTTACCCATGATAGTTCAGACTGAGGCGGCAGAATGCGGCTTAGCCTGTGTAGCTATGGTAGCAAGTTTGCATGGCTATCAAACTGATTTAAATAGCTTAAGACAACGTTTCTCGCTATCGCTAGAAGGCTGTACCTTACTGGATCTGATGCATATTGCAGAGCAGTTGCAACTCAGTAGCCGCCCATTGAAAATTGAATTAGAAGAATTATCCGACTTAGCTACGCCATGTATCTTGCACTGGGATCTCAATCACTTTGTGGTACTAAAGTCAGTAAACGCTCAACACTGTATTATTCATGACCCAGCTTTAGGAGTGCGGCGAATATCCCTAACAGAGGTGTCAAAATCATTTACTGGTATCGCTTTAGAATTGACACCGACTGCTACATTTACTGCAGAGCAAGCTAAACAATCGCTAACATTCTCATCCTTTTTCTCTAAGATCACTGGTTTAAAGCAATCGTTAGGGCTGTTATTAAGTTTGTCCGTTTTTTTACAGCTGTTTATTTTAGCCTCACCTTATTACATTCAACTCGTAGTAGACGCCGTTATTATCAGTAATGATGGTCAGTTGCTATTAGTGTTGGCATTAGGCTTTGCCTTGTTACTATTATTTGATGTTGCCACCAATGCCTTACGCAGCTTAGTACTACTAAATTTCAGCAGCCAACTTAGTGTTCAACTAGCCAGTAACCTCTTCCATCACTTAGTGCGGTTACCATTGGCCTATTTTGAAAAACGTCATATGGGGGATCTGGTATCACGATTTGGTTCTTTAAGGCAATTACGAGAACTGCTGACTACCGGCATTATTGAAGCCATTATTGATGGTTTTATGGCGCTAGGTGTTCTATGCATGATCTTCTTTTACAGCCCGTTATTGTCCCTCGTCGTGCTAGTGGCAGTGCTAGCATATTGCGCCTTAAGATTAGCGTTATATCAGTCCTTACGCTTAGCCTCAGAGCAACAAATTCTAGCCTTAGCAGGTGAGCAATCTAACTTTATGGAGACGATCCGAGCAATTCAAACGGTTAAGTTATTCGGTTTTGAAAGTCAGCGAGAAGCGATTTGGCAAAATCACTATGTCAAAGCAACGAACAGGACCATTACGCTCGGAAAATATGAGATCTCGTATCAAGTAATGAACAAATTATTATTTGGTACAGAAAATATTGTGGTTATCTATCTCGCTGCAGAATTAGTCATGGCGGGTAGTTTTACCACAGGAATGTTATTTGCATTTATTGCCTATAAAGCCCAATTTATGGAACGCATGAGCAAGTTGATCGAAAAGTTGATTGAATATCGCATGCTGAGTTTACATTTTGAACGGATTGCTGATATTGCCCTAACAGCCAAAGAGCAAACTTATCCCCCACAACCAATGCTGCATAAAGTGGCCGGAAATATCTGTCTACAACAGGTCAGTTTTAGTTATAGCTCCGTCGCCGAGCCAGTGTTATACAATCTAGCATTACAAATAAACGCCGGTGAGTCGGTTGCAATTATAGGTCCATCCGGTTGTGGTAAGAGTACCTTAATGAAACTGTTATTAGGGCTATTAACACCATCCGAAGGTGAGATTTTAATCGATGACATACCGTTGGTGAAATTAGGATTAGCTCAATATCGCCAGCAAGTCGCAGCTGTAATGCAAGAAGACCGATTACTTGGTGGGACAATAGAAGATAATATTACTTTTTTTTCGGAAAAAATTGACGTCGAAAAGCTCACTCGTTGTGCACAAATGGCAGCAATACACCAAGATATTTGTCAAATGCCAATGGGCTATAAAAGTTTAATAGGCGATATGGGCTCAGCACTATCCAGTGGGCAAAAACAACGGTTAATTTTGGCAAGAGCGCTGTATCGGGAACCGAAGATTTTATTTATGGATGAAGCAACAAGTCACTTAGACATAGTCACTGAGTCTGTTGTTAATCAAGCGATGAAAAATTTAAATATCACCCGAGTGGTAATCGCACATCGGCCCGAAACCATTAAAGCTGCAGATAGAGTCATCGATTTAACACAACTTCTACAGCGACCAGCAATTAACAAAGTAAGTTAAATAAAATCAAAATATTGCACCGATGAAATGAATTGTTTACGCCCTCTATCGACTTAAGCGTGTCAGAAGGCTACTTTTATAGTCACACCCGTGATTCAGAAAATAACTTGGTCAATTCGATAGTTGAGTGACTTATGACATAACTGACAGGAATAGACCAAACCCAAGATAAGCAAGCACCTAAAAGCTTGTTATACCATTCCGCATTGAAGTCTGATCTAATAGCAAGCAACCCAACAGCTTGAAATTGGATTATGAAACCTGAAACTGCTGAAAGTCTGCTTAGCCTCTCCAAAAGAGAAAAAAATCCGCATAAGCGCATGCGATTGCTCGCTGTATCGCTATTTTTGCAATGCCATAACCGCACTCTGGTGGCAAGCCAGTTGAAGGTGGCCAGATCTAGCGTCAACTTATGGGTCTCCAGCTATCTTGGGCAAGGACTGGCTGGACTTGAAGATAAACCACGCCTAGGGAAGAAGCCGTC
>NZ_JAUOEV010000012.1:0-150845 GCF_031932135.1 Shewanella vaxholmensis | reverse complement strand
TCTTGCCATGCTGTCTAAAAATTACTCTCGAAAGATCAACAGACCCTAGATAACAACTAAGAAAATTTAACTTTGCCATTATCACAAACAACCTTCCAACCACAGATCAAGCGGTGCATTTATTGAGCTGCAGCACAATATTTCTCATATAAAACATTCTATTGAGCATTCTTAAGCACTACAACTTCCTTGTCAAAAGGATAACTTTACTTTTTCCATGTCAAATAATTTGCTTAGCGAAACAGCAATAACTTTGACGAGAGAAGTAGAAACCTCCATAACGAATTGTAAACCTTAATTTACAGTGGAATAAATACCCTTTCCCAACTCCAAAAATAAAACCTTAGACTTACTTGGGTAATGATAATCCTGCTCTTCCTTCCCCATAAAGACCTTCACAATCACTAACTAACAAATTAAATACTTACGATTAAAACATTCTGTTTACACAAAACAAACACATATGTAATGTTGTGGTCGATGTTGTTACAAATCAATTCATCAGTAATAAGATGAAAAATAAAAACTACATACACAAATAGATAGAGGAAAATGCATAATGAACATTAGGAAGAAGATTATTGCGGTTGCGATAACATCCGCTTTAGGGATGGGAATCCCAAGTATCGCCTATGCAGACAATACGACAGCAAGCATTACGGGCTCTTTAACTGTTTCTGGTGCAAGTGCTAGCGAGTACACCGCAACGGCCAAAGATCCTAAAACTGGATTAACAAGAAATATTGAAATTGGAACTGATGGAACTTTCCGTTTCTCTAAATTACCCGTTGGAACGTATGAAGTTGCAATCAGTAAAGCTGGAATTGTGGTAGCTAAAGATACGGTGTCAGTGTCTTTGGGTTCAAATGCTAATGCTACGTTTGATATTCAGGCAACAAGTGGCCCCGAAGTGATCTCTATAGTCGGCGCACGAATTAATAACGTCGATTTATCAAACTCAGACTCTGGTCTAGTTATTGATAAAGGTGAAATAGATTTACTGCCAGTTGCAAGAAACTTTACTTCAATTGCGCTACTTGCTCCAGGTACTGTTGCTGGCGATAGTAAATTCGGTCAAACGGCCTCGTTTGGTGGTTCTTCAGCGGCTGAAAACTCATGTTATATCAACGGCCTTGAAGTAACGAATACAAGCCAAGGGTTAGGTTGTGGTGAAGTACCATTTGAATTCTATCGTGAATTTCAAGTTAAAACGGGTGGTTATTCAGCCCAGTTTGGTCGTACGACTGGTGGTGTGATCAACGCAGTCACAAAAAGTGGTACCAACGAGTGGGATTTTGCAGCAACAGGCCGTTATATCCCTAAATCTTTAGCTTCTGAAGGTCAAATATCCCGTGGTAATGGCGGTGTTGGTGCCATATTCAGAGACACAACTAATGATGAATACAACTTATGGGAATACAGTGTTTCAGCTGCAGGCCCGATTATCGAAGACAAGTTATTTTTCTATGCAATTGTAAACCCGCGTAATGTTTCAAATGACTTTGCGACCCAATCAGGCACAAGATCACAGTACGCACCTGACGACCAATTTATTAAGCGAGATTCTAGCGGTGCTGACAATCTATTCTGGGGTGCTAAAGTTGACTGGAACATCACAGATGATCATAGCTTAAGCTTTTTCGGCTATTCAAACCGCAGTGATACAAACTCAGATACATACGCATATGATGCTGAAGAAGGTCAAATTGGTAAATATCTTGGGTCAAGTCTAAGAAAGCGTGGCGGTACGGCAAAGAGTGTTACCTATAATGGTAATATTACAGACGATCTTTCATTATCTGTCATGTATGGCAAATTAGAGACCGAATATACGAACACTCCGAGTAACCTCGAGTGTCCTACAGTATCTGACTCTCGCCAAATCCCTGCTGATCAAAAAATTACTAGCTGCGGCCCTGGTGGCTCTGTCGGTGTGAACGTTGATGAAAATACTCAAACGCGCGTTGACCTACAATATGTGTTAGGTGACCACCTGCTTAAAGCAGGCTATGACAAGCAAGAACGATTTACATCCCATACGTCCGCACCAATTACGGGACACAGCTGGACTTACTCGAGCTTAGCACCCAATGCAGGCATACAAGGTAATGATGGTAATTTGTATACGAATACAACAGGTCAACAGCTCGACTATGTTCAAGATCGTATATTTGCAGGTGGCGGCGGTTTCAACTCTGATTTATCAGCTTGGTATCTTGAAGATTCATGGCAAGTCACTGAAAATGTAATGTTAACTGCAGGGGTTAGACAAGATAAATTTGATAACCAAGGTGTTACAGGACTGACGTTCTCTTCATTTAAAACAGACTTGGCTCCTAGATTAGGCTTTACTTGGGATCCAGTCGGAGATGGCGAGTCAAAAATATACGGTACTGCTGGCCGTTACTATTTACCAGTCCCAAATAACACAAACTATCGTGCAGCATCTGGTATTAGTGATAGTACTACGTATTATACGTTCACTGGACATGATGACACTGGTGCTCCTACAGGTTTAAACCCTATCGCAGGGGCTAATTCAACTGTAGTAAACTCTGTTCCAACTCCAGCAATTCAAGAAACATTCCAGAGCGAAGAGGCAGAACCATTCAGTAAAGATGAATATATCTTAGGTTACCAAAAGCAAGTAACCGAAGAAATGGTAATGTCTGTGCGAGGAATTTATCGTGAAGTTGGAACCGCTCTAGATGATTATTGTGGTCCATTAGCATCACAAGCTACTTGTACTTTAGTTAACCCAGGAAGTTCTGGTACTTGGTCACTAGATAATGATGGTGATGCCATTGCGGATCCCGGTAGTCGCCAAACCTATTCAGCTGAAGAGATAGGTTTACCTAAAGCTGAAAACACATACAAAGCAATTCAAGCTGAAGTCAATTACACTGAAGATAATTTACGCCTTAACTTTATATACACTTGGAGTAAGAGCTACGGTAACTTTGAAGGCGCGGTTAAGTCAGACATAGGTCAAGCAGATCCTGGTGTAACGCAGGACTTCGATTTCCCAGCGCTGATGGATGGTGCTGAAGGTTATCAAGCTAATGATCGTCGCCACGTCTTTAAGTTATTTGGTACTTATAACTTAACTGATGATCTCAGTGTTGGTTTTAACAGCACACTCTCTAGTGGTCGCCCTCTAAGTGCATTTGGTCAAGGCTACCCAAGCAATGACCCATCTGTTTATGGAAGTTATGGTGATACCTTCTATCTCTATACTAACCAATGCCCAGATACCAATGGCAATGCACAGTGTGATCAATCAGAGAAGATATACAATCGCGTTGAACGTGGAACAGTCGGACGTACACCATGGACCTTCAACCTAGACTTATCGCTAAACTATGATTTCAAGATTAGTGATATTGACATGAGAGCAACGGTCAATGTTTATAACGTTCTAGATGTTCAAGAAATAGTCTCACAAAATGAGCACTACGAAGCTAGAAGCTCCGAAGGTACTAAAAACCAATACTATGGCGCAGCATATGATTGGCAAGAACCCCGTTATGTTGAATTTGGCATTTCTGGACGTTTCTAAACTAGTTAACTAAATCACACCGTAAAAACCGTCAAGATTCTCTTGGCGGTTTTTTTTATTTATGACTTGGTCACAATGTTAACTATAAATGTTCAGCATAAAGATAGGGACACTTTCTTCATTACTCATCATATACGATCTCCAAGCAGCTAAAGATGCTTCATGAATCCACACGGGAAATATCATTTTCAATTAATAACCCTACTGGCAGTTACTTTAAGATTAGATAATATTAAAGTATATCCAACAGTTAGATGCGTTTTACGGTCCCAAAATTAAATTACTATGCAAAATACAAATATTAGTAGCAACTATGCACCTTTGAATTATACCAATCACATGAAATATCAAACCAGTTCAGAGCCTCACAGGCAGCTTAATCTAAGGCACATTGAAGCAGAAGTGTGTATTCCCTTTTAAGTCAAAGCGGCACGGGAGTGGGATGCCTGTGAGGCTCCCGAAGGGAGGCTGATGTTAACGGCATGGTAACGCGCTTTATACTGCGTTTAGGGCTTTCGACAAAACACTACTATGCCTTCAAACCTTAGCCTTGCCTAAAGCGTGTTGTACTCCCGCTGAATAAACAGATATTTAATACGATTGGTATTACTCCCATAAGTACCGTCATTGTAGGCATCTTTGAAATATACTATTTTCCAACAAACTAAATTTCAGCCATAAAAAAACACCGCCTAGGCGGTGTCTTTTTATATTTAAAGCGAGTCGTAATTAAGCTTCTGCAACCACAGATACTTTAACAACAGCTTTAACTTCAGTGTGTAACTGAACTTCAACTTCGAAGTCGCCAGTAGTACGCAGAGCGCCTAATGGTAAACGAACTTCTGATTTAGCCAGCTCAACACCAGCAGCAGTCACTGCATCAGCGATGTCACGGTTGCCAACTGAACCAAACAGTTTGCCTTCATCACCAGCTTTAGAAGCGATTACAACAGCTTCCAGTGCAGTGATTTTCTCAGCACGTAGGTTAGCAGCAGCTAATTCAGCAGCTAATTTAGCTTCTAATTCAGCGCGACGAGCTTCAAATACTTTAACGTTGCTTTCGTTAGCAACAACAGCTTTACCTTGTGGCAAAAGGAAGTTACGTGCGTAACCAGCCTTAACTGATACTTGGTCACCCAAGTTGCCTAGGTTAGCGATTTTATCAAGCAGAATAACGTTCATTATCAAATCCTCTATATTCGATTAGGAATACTGCAATTACTGATGTAAATCAGTATATGGCAGTAGAGAAAGATAACGAGCACGCTTGATAGCGCGAGCTAGTTGGCGCTGATATTTAGCACTAGTACCAGTGATACGGCTTGGAACAATCTTGCCGCTTTCAGTGATGTAGTTCTTTAAAGTAACGATATCTTTGTAATCAATTTCTGCAACACCTTCAGCGGTGAAACGGCAGAACTTGCGACGACGGAAATAACGTGCCATGTTGACAGTCTCCTAAGTTTTCAATTCGACATTTTCGGCATGGATAACTAAGCGGTTTTGACCATTGCGCCCCTGTTGAAGCGTCATAAAGCCTTGCACTTGTACTTCCACACCTGCTTTCAGATCTTCTGCTACGCTTTCAAAGCGTGGGCCACTCAAAATCACTTGAATTTGTACGTAGACGTTGCGGAGCATATCTGCTTCATAACGCTGCGATTTGTGTTCCAACATTATCACACTGTGTGCAACACCTGCTGGGCTTTTAAAGCGTCTTGAACGAGTTATCGTTCCTGACAACACCAAGTTATTGGTGGTCACAGATTACCTTACTCAGCGATTTCTTCAGCGTGAGCTTCATCGTATGAGCGTTCGCCAGCTGGGCCACGACGTGAATCGCGCTCATCTCTAGCTTTAGCCATTGGAGATGCTTCAGTAACGGCAACTTTAGTACGCATTACCATGTTACGCAGAACTGCGTCGTTGAAACGGAAAGCTGTTTCTAGCTCTTCAATCGTCTCTGCTTTAGCTTCAACGTTCATCAGAACGTAGTGAGCTTTATGCAGATCAAGGATTGGGTAAGCCAGTTGACGACGGCCCCAATCTTCTAAACGGTGGATTGTGCCGTTAGCTTCGGTGATAACACCTGTGTAACGCTCAATCATACCTGGTACTTGTTCACTTTGATCTGGGTGAACCATAAATACGATTTCGTAATGACGCATTTATTGCTCCTTACGGTTATGTAGCCTCGGTATTGGCTCAGTCAAACCAAATGGAGGCAAGGAACGAAAAATAGTGACTGATTTGAGCGCGAGATAGTACAGAAAGCAAGACAGAAACTCAAGCAATAACTTTGCCTCGCCAATCAATACAGGTATGATGGCGCTTCATCTATATTCGGACATCAGACATCGGCTAACCAAGAATAAACATAATGCTAAAAGTTATTGCGCCAATTTTTTTATTTTCCCTTTCATTTCCTGCGCTTGCGCTTGTTCCACCGGATTACCAGGAACCGCCCAGCGATTTTACCGCAGAAATCGAAGCGGGTTTGCAACTGAATACAGGCAATACCGAGTCCAGCAGTTTTAACGGTCGAACCCAACTGATTTACGACACCCAGCAAACCAAGCAAGAAGCCACGCTCAAAGCCTACTTTGCCTCAGAAAAAAGCAAGACAACTTCAGAAAAATACGAACTCCAACTCCAGTCGAACTATAAACTGACCAAAGGCTACATCTTCGGACGCGGTGATTTTACTTGGGATCAATTCGGTAGTTACACGCAAATCTCAACTATTTCTAGTGGTTACGGTTTTAATGCCATCAGCAGCTACAAGACCAAACTCAGTCTCGAAGTCGGCCCCGGTTATCGATATAACTTACCGGCCGAATCTGTCGATATTCCCAATCCTGATGCTGAGAAAGATGTCATTTTGCGTACCGCGGCAAAGTTTTCTCAAAAACTGCAGGAATACAGCAGTCTCAATGCCGATTTAACCGCCGAAATGGGCGAAAACAACAATACCCTCACCTTAGACATGAACTACAAGAATCTGGTGTTCCAAGATTGGGCTTTTAAAATCGGCATGAACATCAAATATACTGAAGTGGTCCCTGAAGGTAGCCAGCAGACAGATACCATCACCACCTTCAACTTACTTTATACCTTTAGATAACCGCTTTTAGATAATCCAAAACAATATAAGCAAGCACACGGCGCCAATGTCATCTTCGGCTGGCGTCTATGTGAAGTTCCTCCGCCCCCTCTCAAGTCACTTCGACATAATCTAAGGATTTTTCGAGCAGAAATGCGCAATTAATCAAGATTTACCAACAATTTGCAACACAACATAAACACCAACCCCTGATATACTCACGGTTTATTATCAATCTTGTTTGTGTTTTCGGAGTTGTATATGACTAATCCGCTGCGCACTTTCGCCTCTTTATATAGCACCACCTTGTTAATGGTACTGGCCGGCGGTTTGCTCACTACTTACCTTGGGCTCAGGCTCTCGGTGATGAATGTGCCACAGATATGGATAGGCGGCATGATGTCGGCCTATTATGTTGGCCTTGTGGCGGGCTCTAAGATTGGTCATAGACTTATCGCCCAAGTGGGTCATATCCGCGCCTTCGTAGCCAGTGCAGGCATAGTCGCCGCATCTGCATTGGGTCATGCACTCGTGGATGAGCTAGCAGTTTGGCTGCTCCTCAGGCTCGTTGTCGGCATGGGAATGATGTGCCAATACATGGTGCTAGAAAGTTGGCTTAACGAACAAGCCGAAAGTAACCAAAGGGGCACAGTGTTCGCGAGTTATATGATCGTATCTTACTTTGGCTTGATCTTGGGCCAAGGCGCAATAAGCATCTTCCCCGAATTAGGCCTTGAGCCATTACTGCTGATCGCGATTTGTTTCTCACTCTGTATCGTACCGATTTCACTCACGCGTCGTCTTCACCCTGCGCCTTTGGTCCCAGCTCCACTCAAAATTGCCCATTACTGGAAAAAAGCGCCGCAGGCACTCACAACCATCGCGATTGGTAGCATGATAGTGGGTTCGTTTTATGGTCTCGCGCCCGCCTACGCGAGCAACTTAGGTTTGCCACCTGAAAAAGTCGCCACTTATATGACAGCAACGATTTTAGCAGGATTACTGGCACAATGGCCGATGGGGAAACTGTCCGACATTATGTCCCGCAGTCGCCTTATTCGTATCAACTGTATATTGCTTGGCATCTTAGCCTTAGCCATCGCCTTAACGCCCTATCATCCAGTGATTTCGCTGGTGATGACTTTCCTCTTCGGTATTTTAGGCTTCACCTTCTATCCACTTGCTACGGCACTGGCTAACTCACGAGTCGAACAGAATGAGCGGGTCGGTTTATCTGCCACCATCTTATTAACCTTCGGCTTAGGGGCTAGTATCGGTCCATTGATCGCCTCTACGTTGATGCAATGGCTTGGCAACAGCATGTTATATGGCTTTATGTCTGCCTGTACCTTAATCTTGTTTGTGCGGCTACGTTATGTACATGCACAACAAAAAGCCGAAACCAATGTCACCCAAGACTACATAATGGCGACGGGCGACTTAGTCTCTTCACCACTGGCGGCAGCGCTGGACCCACGAGTTGATGTCGAATCGATTCAAGAACATATGACGCCCAGTGCTAACCTAGATGAAGCGGAATATGATTTAGGGGCTGATGGTGTCGATGACGATATTATCGACGCAAATGACAGTGATGAGGAGCAACTCGCCTTCAGTTTCGATATCGAACAAGCAGAGCCTGAAGCCGTTCAAACGGATGAAGCCGATAGCCATCCGGTTAACCTAGACAAAGCGCTGATATAAAAAGGCCAATAAAAAGACCGATTAACTGTTTAAAGTTAATCGGCCTTTTTTATTACTTCAAGTGCTGACTAAAACAAATAGTTACTGCAACAAGTCGTTACTGCAAGCCTGATACCGCATGTGCGAAATCAGGCAAGCGTGAGCGTATTAGCGGCGGCGCTGACGCACAGCTTCAAATAAGCAAATACCGGTCGCAACCGATACATTCAAGCTCGACACACTACCCGCCATAGGGATAGAGATCAGTGAATCACAAGACTCACGGCTTAAACGGCGTAAACCTTTATCTTCCGCGCCCATGGCAATCGCTAATGATCCTTTGAGATCGGCTTGATAAAGCTCGCAATCTGCCTCGCCCGCAGTGCCCACAATCCACACACCCTTTTCCTGCAGGTGACGCATAGTGCGCGCAAGATTAGTCACTTGGAATAAAGGCACTGTTTCCGCAGCGCCACATGCCACTTTACTCACAGTCGCCGTTAAGCCAACTGAATTGTCTTTAGGCACGATAATACCTTGTACGCCCGCCGCATCGGCATTACGTAGACAAGCGCCTAAGTTATGGGGATCCGTCACGCCATCCAAAATCAGCAGGAATGCTTGCTCAGTGTTAGCAAGCAGCACATCTAAATCTTGCTCATTCAACACTTTCGCCGCTTTAACGCGCGCGACTATACCTTGATGTTGGCTGCTTTCCGCTTTGTCATCCAAGGCTTTGCGAGAAGCGACCTGAATCGTAGTGCCAAAAGCTTTGGCCTGATTGGCCAGCACAGTTAAGCGCTCATCGTCACGGCCTTGTAACAGCCATAACTCGATAATGCGCTCAGGGCTGTGTTTTAGCAGGGCTTCAACTGCGTGGATCCCAAAAATAATATCTTGTTTTTTCATTTATTTCTTTCTCGTGCTCCGCTTAGCGGCTTTTGGCTTTTTAGCCGGATCTTTTACTGCTGTTTTTTTCGCTTTAGTGCCCGCTTTAGCCTTAGGTTTGGCTTTGCCAGCTTCAGCCTTAGTGCTAGGGGTTGCGGTTTTACCCGCTTTGCCTTGCTTAGCACCTTCGCGATTAACACGCTCACGGGCAGTCATCGGCTTATCACGGCTGGCAGATGCTTTACGCTTGCCACCTTTGCCGTCATCGCCCAGCATGACTAAATCAATCTGTCTGTCATCTAAGTTAACTGCAGCGACCTTAACCGTCACAGGATCGCCCACTTGATAGACTTGGCCTGTATGCTCACCGATAAGGCGTTGACGCATAGGATCGAATTGGTAGTAATCACTACCTAGGCTTGAGATATGCACTAAGCCATCGATAAACAGCTCATTTAAGCGCACGAATAAACCAAAGCTCGTCACTGAGGCAATTACAGCTTCAAAGGTATCGCCGACGTGATCTTGCATAAACTCGCACTTGAGCCAATCGCTAACATCGCGAGTCGCTTCATCGGCACGACGCTCTGTAGTCGAACACTCTTCGCCCAATTGGTCGAGTTCATCGAGTTGATAATGGTAGCCACCATCCTGCGTCCACTTTTCTGTGGCTTCGCCTCTTTCCTTCGCCAGTAAATAACGGATCACACGATGTAAGACTAAATCCGGATAACGGCGAATGGGCGAGGTAAAATGCGCATACTCCTCTAAGGCTAGACCAAAGTGACCTTCATTATCTGGAGTGTAAATGGCCTGACGCATAGAGCGCAGCAACATCACTTGGATAAGTTCAGCATCGGGACGCTCAGCAATTTGCAGCATCACGTTCTGGTAATCAGACGGCGTTGGCTCAAGTCCGCCAGGCATAGTCAAACCACGCTCAGCAAGGAACTCTTTAAAGTTCGCCAACTTTTGCTCAGATGGCGCTTCATGCACTCGGTACAGCACGTCGCCTTTGTGTTTCTTCACAAATTTAGCTGCAGAAACGTTGGCTAAAATCATGCATTCTTCAATGATTTTATGGGCTTGATTACGGCCACGCGGCACGATTTTATCAATCTTGCGCTGCTCATTGAAAATGAACTGCGTTTCCATGGTTTCAAACGCAATCGCACCACGCTCGGCCCTTTGCTCATCGAGCGCTAAATACAATGACTGTAAACACTGCAGATGCGGGAACAAGGCTTCATGCTCAGGCGCAATTGGGCCGCCTTCTAACATCTCCGCCACTTGGGTATAAGTGAAACGGGCATGGGAATACATCACAGCCGGATAAAACTTATAACCCGACAACTTGCCTTTGGCAGAAACAGTCATCTCGGCGACCATACATAAACGGTCGACGTGAGGATTAAGCGAACATAGGCCGTTGGAGATTTTCTCCGGCAGCATAGGGATCACTTGCGATGGGAAATACACTGAGTTACCACGGGCACGCGCTTCGGTGTCTAAAGCCGAATCGGTGCGAACATAATAACTGACGTCCGCAATCGCAACCCATAAACGCCAGCCGCCACCGGCTTTTTTCTCCGCATACACGGCATCGTCAAAATCGCGGGCGTCTTCGCCGTCGATAGTCACTAATGGCAGATGACGTAAATCTACACGGCCGACTTTATCGGCGTCGGTCACTTCATCGGGAATTCGGCGCAGTTTCTTCTCGATCACAGGTGACCAAGTATGGGGTAAGTCGTAGTTACGCAAGGCGATTTCGATTTCCATCCCCGGCGCCATTTGCTTACCAAGCACTTCAGTCACTTTACCCGCAGCCTTAACAAAACGACCTGGGCGACGCGTTAATTCAACCACAACCACATCGCCTTGACGGGCGCCGTTGCGGTCTTCATTCGCGACTAAGATTTCTTGGGTTATACGCTTATCATCGGCAATGACAAATGCCATACCGCTATCAACATGATAACGGCCAACAATCGCGGCACTGCGCGGCTGGATCAAACGCACCAAACGCGCTTCGCGGCGACCACGACGATCTGTGCCCGCTTTTTGCGCCAGCACTTTATCACCATGGAAATACATCAGCATATCGCGGTTCGAAATAAATAAGTCATCACCGCCTTCATCGGGTTTGAAAAAGCCGAAGCCTTCTCTGTGTCCGAGTACAGTGCCGGGGATAAGATCCATTTTCTCGGGCAAGCCATAGCTCTGCCCACGGGTGAACACGAGTTCGCCATCGCGTTCCATCGCACGAAGGCGACGGCGCAGGGCCTCAAGTTGTTCTTCCTCTTGGATGTTTAACGCCGCGGCAATACTGTCACGAGTGATAGGTGATTTCTGAGAACGTAAGTAATCGATAATATACTCACGGCTTGGGATAGGGTTTTCGTACTTATCCTGTTCACGCTCAAAATGAGGGTCTTTGATCATTCAATATCCAAATAATGTGTCTCTAGATTAAGAGACCACTTAACGGGTTCGCAACTGTTCTTGCTGGGCCCGCGCCACTGCACTGGGGGGCATTTTAGCTGCTAACACCTGCAGTAAAGACAAGGCTTTTTTCTTCGTCGCCTCGTCCGCAAATACATCGTTATATAACCAGTGATAGGCCATCTCGTAATCCCTAGGACTACCATAACCTTCACCGAATAAACGCACTAACATCATACGAGCGGGTAAATCACCACTTGCAGCCGCAGGCAGTAAATAATGCACTGCTCTGTCTTTATTGCGGATGACAAATTTCCCACTCTGATAATACTCGGCAAGCTTTAACATCGCTTCTGAGCTACCTTGTTCGGCCGAGTCACGTAACAAAGCAATGCCCTTCACAGGGTTTGCCTTTACACAGGTTCCATAATTGAGCATTTCGCCCCACAGGAATTGATATAAAGGCTGTTTTAAGACCTGGGCTCGCGCCTCAATGTCTTGGACTAACTGGCAATCATCACGCTTCACTTTTGCTAAATATTGATCGCTACGGATCAAATCAAGCAATTGATCTTGGCTATAAATATCCACCGCCTGCGTTTCAGCAAAGCACATTGAAGATACTAAGGGCAGTAGCGCAACTAGTGCTGTACGTAGCATAACGACTCTCAATGACAATAGGGTGAATACTTGCATCGGCAGTATAACCTATTTCTTGAGCTTGAGCTGAATTTCTAACCGCAGAATTAAACAGAGAAAGGCATAAAGAAGCAGATAAAAAGGCCGTGAAACACGGCCTTAACAGGTCTTAATTGAACGGATTAACCAAAATCATGGTTTCGTTACGGTCAGGACCAGTAGAGATAATGTCGATTGGTGTTTCTAATAGCTCTTCAAGACGCTTGATATAATTGATCGCTGCCGGTGGCAGTTGCTCAATGGATGTCGCGCCAAAAGTCGACTCGCTCCAACCTGGCATAGTTTCATAAACAGGCGTAACCAGTTCATAACCTTCAGCCGCAAGCGGGGTTACTTTAGAGATAGTGCCATCAGGATTCTGATAACCCACACAAATTTTCACTTCTTTCAGACCATCAAGTACATCTAACTTAGTCAAGCAGAAGCCACTCACACTGTTGATTTGAACTGCGCGGCGCATTGCCACAGCATCCAACCAACCTGGACGACGCTTACGACCCGTTGTCGCACCAAACTCATGACCTTTAGTACCTAAATGATCACCAACTTCACATAATAGTTCAGTTGGGAATGGACCTGCACCCACGCGAGTGGTGTAAGCCTTCATGATACCTAAGACATAGTCTAAGTGACGTGGACCAAAACCTGAACCCGTCGCAACACCACCGGCAGTGGTATTTGAAGAGGTTACAAAAGGATAAGTTCCGTGGTCGATGTCGAGTAATGTACCTTGAGCGCCTTCAAACAGGATTGGCTCACCGGCTTTACGCGCAGTATCCAACAGTTCAGTCACGTCAACACACATGCTCTTCAGATAATCGGCCATAGCCAAAGCATCTGCTAGCGTTTGCTCGTAATCAACAGCTTCGACTTGATAGTACTCTGTCAGCATAAAGTTATGGTATTTCATAACTTCTTTCAGCTTTTCAGCAAACAGTTCAGCATTGAACAGGTCGCCTACTCGCAGACCGCGACGGGAGATCTTGTCTTCATACGCAGGTCCGATTCCACGGCCAGTTGTACCAATAGCTTTATTGCCACGTGCTTTTTCACGGGCGATATCTAAGGCGCAATGGAATGGTAGGATCAGCGGACACGCTTCAGAGATCAACAGACGTTCCTCAACAGGAACACCACGATCTTTCAGCATGTTGATCTCTTTCATCAGGGCGTCAGGTGCAAGCACCACACCGTTGCCAATAATGCATTTCACATTATCGCGCAGGATACCCGATGGGATCAGATGAAGAACGGTTTTATCACCATCGATAACCAAGGTATGACCAGCATTGTGGCCGCCTTGATAGCGAACTACATATTTTGCCTGTTCTGTTAGAAGGTCGACAATCTTACCTTTTCCTTCGTCACCCCATTGGGTGCCGAGAACAACTACGTTTTTGCCCATTATTTGCTGCAAGGTTGCGGTTAAAAAAGAATTTTAACAGATCTTAGTAAGCAAGGGCAAGCAGGCTGTTTTTTACGCAAAAATCACCAGAATCACCACTCCTGCCGTGACTAACGCGCCACCAAGTCGCTGGATAACCTGCTGATTTTGATGGGAGAGTTCATTTAAATAACGACGCCACTTGTTCGGAAAGAGTAAGGGTCCGACTCCCTCTAAAAGTAATACAAGCGCTACTGCCAGCATAAAAACTTGAAAAGTCATGCGCACCTCAAACTCAGTCGTTCAATACAAATTGATTGTATATCAGCACACCCCAACAACAGAGTCTCTTATTTAAATGAATTCGCCAGTATCGTAAATTTTAGCTAATAAAAAACCCAGCATAGGCTGGGTTTTTTGATATTCCAAAAACGAATTAACGCTTAGAGAATTGTGGCTTACGACGTGCTTTACGTAGACCCACTTTCTTACGCTCAACTTTACGAGCGTCACGGGTAACGAAACCAGCAGAACGTAGTGATGGACGCAGTGCTTCATCTAATTGCATCAGAGCACGGGTAATACCGTGACGGATTGCGCCTGCTTGGCCAGTGATACCACCGCCTTTAACAGTTACATAGATGTCCAGCTTGTCAGTCATTTCAACTAACTCTAAAGGTTGACGAACAACCATACGAGCAGTTTCACGACCAAAATACTGATCCAAAGGACGTTGATTTACAACGATGTTGCCACTACCTGCTTTAGCGAAAACGCGAGCTGTAGAGGTTTTGCGACGGCCAGTGCCGTAGTACTGAGTTGCAGCCATTTGCTTAATCCCGTTTAGATATCAAGAACTTGAGGTTGTTGTGCAGTGTGGTTATGTTCTGCGCCAGCGTAAACTTTCAGTTTACGGAACATGGCACGGCCCAGAGGACCTTTTGGTAACATACCCTTAACTGCTTTCTCGATGATCATTTCTGGCTTTTGCGCTTGCAGCTTTTCAAAGCTGATTTGCTTAATGCCACCAGGGAAGCCTGAATGCGAGTAGTACGTTTTGCCTTTCGCTTTGTTACTAGTAACAGTCACTTTTTCAGCATTAACAACGATGATGTAATCACCGGTATCAACGTGTGGAGTGTATTCTGGCTTATGCTTACCGCGTAAACGGGTAGCAATTTCAGTAGCGATACGACCTAAAGTTTTGCCGTCTGCATCAACGACGAACCAGTCACGAGTTACGGTTTCTGGTGTAGCAGTAAAAGTCTTCATTATTACAAAAACCCAAAGTTAATTTTCTGTCTCACATGCTGTCTGCATTTGCAAACAACACAAAATTGCCTTTTAGCACCCCTTCGAGCACTGACTTCGGCTTACAACTTCCGCCCAATTGGCGGAGTAACGTGGGCAGGTGGCGGAGTATAGACAAAGCTGAGTTAAAAATCACCTGATATTTTGATAAAAATTATAAAATATCGACCAATCTGGCTTGTCATCCTAAGGATTAACAAGCCAGTGGTGATTTAACACGGGAGTTAAAGCGAAACTCTTGCGCCGCAGGGTTAAGGCAGGTGCTCTGTTTTCAAATAATCGTGTGATTGCATCTCAATAAGACGCGAGCGACAACGTCTAAATTCGAAGTTAAGCAAGCCATCGGCGTAGATATCTTCGAGTGGCACTTGGGCCGATACGATAAGCTTTACATTGCGCTCGTAAAACTCATCGACCATAGCTAAAAATCGTCTGGCGATATCATCACCGGTCAGAAATGCCCCCATTTGCTCAATGCCGCTGACCAGTACAGTATGATAAATCCGCGCCAATTCCATGTAGTCACGCTGACTTCGCGGACCATCACAGAGCGCTCTAAAATCGGCCAACAATACGCCCTGCGCCTGCTGACGAATACTGATACTACGACCTTCGATTTCAATATCGGCGGTAAGCACCTCTGACTCAGGCGCTAACTGGCTAAAATAACGCATAAGATTGGCATCGGCTTGTGCGTCTAACGGATGATGATAAATCTCCGCTTGCTCAAGGGTACGTAGTCGATAATCGATGCCAGAATCCACATTGAGCACTTCACAATGTTGATTAATTAAGGCTATAGCGGGTAAGAAACGTGCCCGCTGTAAGCCATTTTTATATAAGTCGTCGGGGATGATGTTAGACGTAGCGACCAGCACAACGCCTTCTTTAAATAGCGCTTGAAACAGCGTACCTAACAACATGGCATCGGTAATATCGGAGACAAAGAATTCATCGAAACAGATAACGCGATATTTCGCGGCCATCTTTTTCGCAATCACCAGCAAGGGATCGCGCACGCCTTTCAGTTCATCTAAATCTAAATGTAGCTGATGCATGAAACGATGGAAGTGAGCCCGCAGCTTTTGATCGCCAGGCAAGGCATCAAAAAAAGTATCCATCAGATAGGTTTTACCGCGCCCCACACCGCCCCAAAGATACAGGCCTTTAGGTGAAGCAGGCGCCGATTTTAAGCCTAATGCACTAAACAATTTCCCTACGATAGAACTCGGCTCTTCCGCCGCCGTTAAGTCTTCATAGACACGTTGTAATGCTTTGACCGCAATTTCTTGGGCCGGATCATGGGAAAAACCGTCACGGGTAAGATCTTTTTGATAATGCTGCCAAGGGCTTAACTGAGGCACTTTTTAATTCTCTTATGTCCTTTATTAAAACTGCGATGATATTAGCACGGCCAATGTGGCGCAGGATATATTAATGCTGAATACGACTTTTGCCTCAACGCTAAACAGCATACAAACGGCGAATAAACCTCTATGCTGTAGGTCATTTTAATCGGCAAAACTTGCTGATATCAGGGCTTGAAAAATGAGTATCTTGCCCACAGTTTTCCACTCAGCAACGAGTATGAAACAGCCGATAAAATAGGCTCAAAAAAATTAACATTTGTTAATATGATGAACTTTTTCAATTAGGTGCGTGTCCGAATGGTTACCTAGGCAAATAGCCGGTACCGATACAGATTTGATCTGGCACTCGCACAATAGCTAATGCATTACATCCAGATCGTTCAACCCTTATTTGGAGTTATGAATAGATGAAAACAAAATTATCTGTACTTTCAGCCGCAATGTTAGCCGCGACCCTGACTATGATGCCTGTCGTCTCACAGGCCGCCATTCCACAGACGGTTGAGGGACAATCCATTCCAAGTCTTGCGCCCATGCTTGAGCGTACGACACCTGCTGTTGTGTCCGTAGCCGTTACGGGTACTCATGTTTCAAAACAAAGAGTGCCTGATGTTTTTCGTTACTTCTTTGGCCCCAATGCGCCACAGGAGCAAGTGCAGGAACGTCCTTTTAGAGGCTTAGGCTCAGGCGTTATTATTGACGCCGAAAAAGGCTACATAGTCACCAACAACCACGTGATTGACGGTGCTGATGATATTCAAGTTGGTCTACATGACGGTCGTGAAGTAAAGGCCAAACTCATTGGTACTGACTCAGAATCGGATATTGCATTGCTGCAAATTGAGGCAAAAAATCTTGTCGCAATCAAATCATCAAACTCTGACGACTTGCGTGTTGGTGACTTTGCCGTTGCCATTGGTAACCCCTTCGGTTTAGGGCAAACCGTGACTTCAGGTATTGTCAGTGCTTTAGGCCGTAGCGGTTTAGGCATAGAAATGCTGGAAAACTTTATTCAAACCGATGCCGCGATTAACAGTGGTAACTCGGGTGGTGCACTCGTTAACTTAAACGGGGAATTGATTGGGATTAACACCGCAATCGTAGCGCCGGGAGGTGGTAACGTTGGTATCGGCTTTGCGATCCCAGCCAATATGGTGAAAAACTTGGTCGCGCAAATTGCCGAACACGGTGAAGTACGCCGCGGAGTACTGGGGATTTCGGGACGCGATCTTGATAGCCAACTCGCCCAAGGCTTTGGTTTAGACACCCAACACGGCGGCTTCGTGAATGAAGTCGCTAAAGACAGTGCCGCCGAGAAAGCCGGTATTAAAGCGGGTGATATCATTATCAGCGTCGATGGCCGTGGCATTAAGTCCTTCCAAGAACTGCGTGCCAAAGTCGCCACTATGGGTGCGGGTGCTAAGGTTGAGCTAGGACTCATCCGCGACGGTGATAAGAAAACCGTTAAGGTGACCTTAGGTGAAGCAAGCCAAACCAGTGAATCTGCGGCGGGCGCTGTGCATCCTATGTTGCAAGGTGCATCCTTAGAAAACTCATCTAAGGGCATTGAAATCACCGATGTCGCCCAAGGTTCACCTGCGGCAATGAGTGGCTTGCAAAAAGGAGATGTGATTGTCGGTATTAACCGTACTGCAATTAAAGATCTTAAAGCACTTAAAGCACAACTAAAAGATCAAGAAGGTGCGGTGGCACTGAAGATCATGCGTGATAAGAGCATGTTATATTTAGTCCTACGTTAATCGACTAAATAGGCCATTTTTTCTGCCACACATAAGCATAGGGAGCTTAGGTTCCCTATGCTTACATAGATTAAACATGTTAATCTAACTCACCTTTTTCAAGATCCATCCTGCCATGACGATAAAAGACACACTATTATATCTCGGTAAAGCCACCCTTTTCGGTCTTATCATGGCGGCCATGTTTTTATTGGTAACCCGTTATTTCGATAACCAATCCCTCGGTAATAGCCTGCTACAAACCCGAGCCAACAACACAGTCGAGCTCTCCTTTGCCAAGGCGGTCCGCCGCGCAGCCCCTGCCGTTGTTAACATTTATAGCCTCAGCATAGATCAGAACCGCCCACTTAACTCGGGTTCGCTACAGGGCCTAGGTTCTGGGGTGATAATGAGCAAAGAAGGCTATATTCTTACGAATTATCATGTCATTAAAAAGGCCGACGAAATTGTTGTCGCCCTGCAAGATGGACGCAAATTTACCTCTGAAGTGGTTGGCTTCGATCCAGAAACCGATTTATCGGTACTCAAGATTGAAGGCGATAACTTACCGATTGTCCCCGTTAACCTCGACAGTCCACCTCAAGTTGGTGATGTCGTGCTCGCCATTGGTAATCCCTACAATTTAGGCCAAACCATTACCCAAGGCATCATCAGTGCCACAGGTCGTAACGGCTTAAGTTCAGGTTACTTAGACTTTTTGCAAACCGATGCGGCGATTAATGCCGGTAACTCTGGCGGCGCGCTCATTGACACTAACGGCAGCCTTATCGGTATTAATACCGCAGCATTCCAAGTGGGTGAAGAAGGCGGCGGCCATGGGATTAACTTCGCTATCCCAATTAAATTGGCCCACAGCATTATGGGTAAGTTGATTAAGAATGGCCGCGTGATCCGTGGTGCTTTGGGTATTTCAGGTGAACCTATCAACCCTGTCATTGCACAAATCCTCAATCTGCCCGATTTAAAAGGTGTAGTCATTATGGGTGTCGATCCTAATGGCCCAGCGGCGCGTGCCCTCTTAATGCCAAGGGATGTAATTATTAAATACGATGGTGAAGATGTGCCAGGCGTTGAAATGCTGATGGACCGCATCGCTGAAACCACACCGGGTAAGAAAGTGATGATGACTGTGATACGCCAAGGTAAACAACAGGAGTTACCTGTGATTATCGATGAAAAGGTTGTGGTCGATAACTAGAGTGGCGCCCCTCATTGCGTAGCACACTAAAACGCAGACAACAAAAAACCAGCTTTTAAGCTGGTTTTTTAATGGGTCGAGATTTTAATCTCTCAGGCCTAACTCAATAGCTCAATAACTCTTTACTGAGTACGCACAACCTGCGCGCCTAAACCTTGGAACTTATTCTCAATATGCTCGTAACCACGGTCTAAGTGATAGATACGATCGACAATCGTCTTGCCATCGGCAACTAAGCCCGCAATCACTAGACTCGCTGACGCACGTAAATCCGTCGCCATCACCTGCGCACCACTTAAGGATTCAATCCCTTGGATGATGCAGGTATTACCTTCAAGCTCCATGGTTGCGCCCATACGAATAAGCTCTGGCACGTGCATAAAGCGGTTTTCGAAGATGGTCTCGGTAATGGTGGCCGTTCCTTGCGCTAAGGCATTAAGCACACAGAACTGCGCCTGCATATCCGTTGGGAAACCGGGATAAGGTGCCGTCTTGATATTGACCGCCTTTGGACGCTTACCTTGCATATCGAGCTCAATCCAATCTTCGCCCGTCGTAATCTTAGCGCCCGCATCTTCAAGCTTAGCGATAACTGACTCAAGTGATGCAGGATCGGCTTTTAGGCAACGAATACGCCCACGAGTTACCGCGGCAGCAACCAGGAAGGAACCAGTTTCGATACGGTCTGGCATCACGCGGTAATTACAGCCCTGTAAACGCTCAACCCCTTGAATACGCAAGGTTGCACTGCCTACGCCTGTGATTTTTGCGCCCATGGCAATCAAGCAATTGGCCAAATCGATCACTTCAGGTTCGCGCGCCGCGTTTTCAATCACGGTTTCGCCATCGGCTAACGCCGCAGCCATCAGCAAGTTTTCGGTTGCGCCGACACTGACCATGTCCATGAAAATGTGTGCGCCCTTAAGACGTCCATCAACACGGGCTTTAATATAGCCTTCTTTCACTTCAATCTTGGCACCCATCATTTCGAGGCCATGTAAGTGTAAGTTCACCGGTCTTGCGCCAATGGCGCAGCCGCCTGGCAATGACACGTCTGCGGTACCATAACGCGCCAATAACGGCCCTAAGATCAAGATAGACGCGCGCATGGTTTTCACGAGATCGTAGGGAGCGCAAAACTCATTTAGATTCGTGGTTGAAATGCGGATCTGTCCGTCGCCAAGCTCAGTCACTTCAGCACCAAGGCAGCGTAATAATTTACAGCTCGTACTCACATCGCGAAGATTCGGCACGTTAGAAACCACAAAATCGGTTTCGGCTAATACGCCTGCCATCAGAATAGGCAGAGCCGCATTTTTCGCACCCGAAATAATCACATCACCGGCAAGCGGGGGGCTTGCCTGAATTGTTAGTTTATCCACTTTTCCTCACTAGCTAGGCATGTTGAAAACTTTTTCGCGTTTCCATTGAGTCGGCGTGAAAGTTTTGATCGTTAATGCATGTAATTCACCGCTGGCAATGTGTGCCGTCAACGGTGCATAAATGGCTTGTTGCTGTTTGACTCGGCTCATACCATCGAAGCATTCGCCTACTGCGATCACTTTATAATGGCTACCATCTGAGCTAGCGTGAACTTCTTCAAGCCCTAACGCATCACGTAAAATCTGTTCGATTAAGCTGCATTCCATGAAATCTATTACCCTATTATCAATGCACTTCTTCGGTAAAGAAGGCATGTAAATCATATAAATCGATGAGTTTTTTAAGTTGTGGTGAGGCAGAACGTAATTCAAGTTGGCTGCCATGTTCACGCACTAACGCCAGCAAAAATGCCATGCCAGCGCTATCACTGTATTCGAGCCCAGACAAAGACAATATCTGGGTTGACTCGCTCAGCAGTTGTTGCCGCTGCGGCCAAAGTGTAATGACATCGGCTTGGGTTATGCGCCCTTTGAGATGGCAAACTGTGCCCTGTTGCACAAATTCAATCACGACTGTGACTTCCCTGATTTAGCCTTCATGACCACTTTTTCTTTGGTGCGATCTTCAAGCATCTTAATCACAGGATCGATACCCTGCTGGCGAATTAGATTCGAGATTTCAGATTGCTTAGAAGACAGTAAGCTCACACCTTCGGCGACTAAATCAAATGCCTTCCATGAGTCATCTTTCAAACGGCGAGCCTTAAACAACAGTTTAATTGGCGGACGACCGGCTTCGATGATCTGCACGTTCACATCCACCATTTTCTCTTTGCTGAAATCAACCCCAGGTGAAAACTCCACTTTTTGATTGGTGTACTCAGTAAAGGCTTGGGCATAGGTCGACACTAAATAACCTTCAAAGGCATCGACAAAACGATTACGTTGGTCTTCGGTTGAATCCTTAAGATATTGGCCTAAGACTTTGTAAGAGGCATATTTATAATCGACATAAGGCATCAGTTCTTCACGAACGATTACCTTTAAATGGTCTGAATTTGCATCAATTAACGCTTTATCTTTATGAAAACGATCGAAGGTTTTATTAGCAACGGCTTTCACCATGGCATACGGATCTGTCGTATCGACAACCACATCGGCGGCGACAGCGCTCGTTGTCCCTAAAACCATCACTAACGGCAATAAAAAACGAGATAAGTTTTTAAACATAGCGGTAACCCCTATTTGTCTTTCGAACCCATACTATATAAGAACTGACCAATCAGTTCCTCCAACACTAATGCCGAGCGCGTATCATCAATCTTATCGCCATCTTTAAGCATGCTGACATCATCGTCGACAAAACCCGGTGTTAACCCTAAGAATTGTTCGCCCAACAAACCCGAAGTCAAAATGGCTAAACTACTGGTTTCAGGGAATTTATCGTAACGCTTGTCCATCACTAATGTGACCACAGCCACTAACTTAACGGGATCTAAATCTATGCTGCTCACTCGGCCAACGACAACACCGCCAACCTTGACTGGCGAACGCACCTTCAAACCACCAATGTTGGTAAAATTGGCTTGTATGGTATAAGTGCTATCGCTGCTTTTCACTTCAATATTGGCGACGTTAAAGACTAAGACCAAAAAAGCGGCCAATCCTGTTAAAAGAAACACACCCACTAATAATTCAATTTTTCGTGTCAACATGTTCAGCTACCACTCTGTTAATCCATCTAACCTGTGTCGAAATCCGCAGTGTTCCGTTAGCGGCCAAACATCAGGGCTGTCAGTAAAAAATCTAATGCCAATACAGCGAGACTCGACTGAACCACAGTCTGAGTCGTTGCACGGCTAATACCTTCCGGATTTGGGATCACTTGATAACCGCGATATAACGCAATCCAAGTGACCACTACGGCAAACACACCACTCTTGATCAAGCAGTTAACTATGTCCTGACGCCATTCGACCGACGCCTGCAGAATCGACCAAAACGCCCCGCTATCGATTCCTTTCCATTCCACGCCGACTATGTGACCGCCATATATACCCACAGCGGTAAACATTAACGCCAGTAATGGCATACTGATCACCCCCGCCCAAAAGCGCGGTGCAATAATCTGCCTTAATGGGTCGATAGCCATCATCTCTAAACTCGAGAGCTGCTCAGTACTCTTCATCAAACCAATTTCAGCGGTTAAGGCTGAACCCGCACGTCCCGCAAACAAAAGTGCGGTAACCACGGGCCCTAACTCACGCAGTAAACTGAGCGCCACCATAGGGCCTAAGCTTTCTTCGGTGCCAAAACCAACTAAGATGTTGTAGCCTTGCAGTGCCAACACCATGCCGATAAAAAGCCCTGAAACTAAGATGATCACCATAGATTGCACGCCGACCACATAAATCTGGCGCACTAATAATGGAAAACCTTTGCGCACCCGTGGCCAGCGAAAAATCGCCCCCCACAACATAAGGCCTGCGCGGCCAAAACCGAGCACTAACTCAATTGCGCTGCGGCCCAAGTCGGCAATACTGTCTATTAACTTCACTTGCCAACTCCTTTTGCCATCAATTCTTGTTGGTAATCATTCGCCGGATAATGGAACGGTACAGGGCCATCCGGTGCGCCTTGAATAAACTGTTTCAGCTGAGGATTGTCGGCGTATTTCAATTCTTCTGGCGTACCGTGGGCAATGACTTTTTTGTCGGCCACCACATACACATAATCGGCAATGCCGAGGACTTCATCCACATCGTGGGACACTACGATGGAGGTCAAATTGAGCGCATCCGATAACTCACGAATAAGCTTCACTAACACGCCCATAGAGATTGGATCTTGGCCGGCAAAAGGCTCATCGTACATCACCATTTCAGGCTCAAGCGCTATGGCTCTGGCCAATGCTGCGCGGCGTTGCATACCACCGGATAACTCACTTGGCATCATCTGGGCGGCGCCACGCAAGCCTACGGCTTCAAGCTTCATCAGCACGATAGTGCGAATAATGTCTTCTGGCAGACAAGAATGTTCGCGCAGCGCAAACGCCACGTTATCGAACACATTAATGTCGGTAAATAGCGCGCCACTTTGAAACAGCATGCTCATCCGCTTACGCAGGCTAAATAATTCATTGCGACTCACGCCATGGATATCGTGGCCATCAAATAGCACTTGTCCGTGGTCAGGCGTTAATTGGCCGCCGATCAACTTTAACAGGGTCGTTTTGCCTATGCCGCTCGGCCCCATGATCGCCGTCACCTTGCCCCTTGGAATGGACAGGCTAATATCTTCATATATCACACGCTGACCGCGGCTAAACCCCAAATTACGGATCTCAACCAACGGAGTTTGTTCTTGAGTCATGCTTGATTCCGACATTTGCAAAGAGGTGATCCTAGTCTTCCTAGACTGACCAATCGAAGAGCCGCAAATTGTACGTAATTGCGCTTTAACCTACAACCGAATCGACACTATCGCCCTGCGATACTTTCAATTTGCCTCATTTACAGCGAAAATGCGCCCTAAGTTTTCACTCTGCACAGGTAAAATGTTACTTAATGTTTTCAACCTAGTTGCAGAATTGGCAATATTGGCTAATTCGTTCGCACTTAGCTCGCTCTTCGTCCACTTTTAAGGTGTGATAAGTCGATACACGAGTGTGAAATCGAGGCATCCCGTGCGGTAATACCCACAGCGATACGGGATAAATCCATTGAAATAAACGACAAAGACGATGATATTGCTCAAGGCCTTCAATTGCTAAACGGGTTATTGTGCATGCATAGCTGCCGCAGCTGAACTTGACGAGTCAGATCAATCGCTCTAGCCTGCCGCAATTGTTTTGTTGTTTTAGGAAACTCACCACAACGAGACATGAGCTAAATCGTCTGAAAACAAACTAAAACTTGGCAGAAAGCCTATTACATATCATCTTTATCGCGTACCAAATTGTGCTATTCCAATCCCATCATGGGGCGACAAAGACAATGCAAAAAGAGAGATAGACATGGTAGACAAATCACAACTGCGCCAATGGGGCTGTAAAGTTATCGACATTGAAAAGTCAGCCCTAGACAATCTTTATCAATATGTTGATTCGGCTGAATTTGCAGAAGCTTGCGAGTTGATCCTCAACTGCACAGGCAAAGTGATTGTCATGGGCATGGGCAAGTCGGGCCATATCGGCAATAAGATTTCTGCCACCCTCGCCAGCACAGGAACGCCCGCATTTTTTGTGCATCCGGGTGAAGCCAGCCACGGTGATCTCGGTGTATTAGCCGATAACGATGTGATTTTAGCGATTTCTAATTCTGGTGAGTCGAGCGAAATCCTCACCTTAATGCCCGTCATCCAACGTATGGGCGTGCCCGTTATCGCGGTAACAGGTAAACCCGAATCGAACATGGCGCGCTTAGCTAAAGTACATTTATGTATTGAAGTCCCAGAAGAAGCTTGCCCACTTGGACTCGCCCCAACATCAAGCACCACAGCGACCTTAGTGATGGGCGATGCCATTGCCATTGCGCTGCTACAAGCCAAAGGCTTTACCCGTGATGATTTTGCTATGTCCCATCCTGGCGGTGCTTTAGGGCGTAAGTTATTGTTAAAAGTCTGCGATGTCATGCATAGCGGTGATGACTTACCGCTCGTTAACCACGATATTTGCATCACAGAAGCCCTGTACGAAATTTCCAAAAAAGGCTTAGGCATGACGGCGATTATCGATGATCAGCGCAAGCTGGTTGGTATCTTCACCGATGGTGATTTACGCCGCGTTATCGATGCCGAAGTAAATCTACGCACTACGCCCATCGCCGATGTGATGACCCGTAACTGCGTGACCATCACAGACGGTGTGTTGGCCGCCCAAGCGCTGCAAGTGATGGACTCAAAAAACATCAACGGATTAATTGTTATCGATAAAGACCGCCATCCTATCGGCGCTCTTAACATGCTAGACATGGTTAAAGCAGGAGTCATTTAATGCCACAGCAAGGATTTTACGGCCCAATCAGTGATGATGTGTGGCAACGCGCGCAAAAGATTAAACTGTTGATTTGTGACGTCGATGGAGTGTTTTCCGACGGCCGTATTTACCTAAGCAATAGCGGCGAAGAGCTAAAAGCCTTCCACACCCGCGACGGCTATGGTGTGCGCTCGCTACTCACCAGCGGTTTTAATCTCGCCGTTATCACTGGACGTCAATCCAAAATCGTTGAAAACCGTATGACAGCCCTTGGGGTTACCCATATTTACCAAGGCGTAGATAATAAGTTCGAGCCCTATGAAGCATTGCTCGCACTCTATGGTGTCACCCCGGAAGAAGTAGCATATATCGGTGATGATATTGTCGATTTACCCGTGATGAATGTCGTCGGTTTAGCGGTCAGTGTGGCCGATGGTCATCCCTATGTGCGTCAGCACGCCCACTTTGTCACTACGCTCAATGGTGGCCACGGTGCACTGCGTGAACTCACAGATCTATTGCTACTCAGTCAAAATAAATTCACTTCGGCCCATGGAATGAGTATATGAGTCGTGTGACACTCGCGATTATTGCTTTTTTTGGAACGGCATTAGTGCTGTATTGGCAAGTGCAGAACAAACACAGCGGTGATACCGATAATAGAGTTAAAGATCAAAATACCCCAGATTTCATCATTGAAGATCTGCGCAGTGTTGAGTTCAATGAACAAGGGCTAGTTAATAGCCGTGTGACGGCGAAACACATGGAACATTATGATTCAACGAATCAAACTTACTTTACTCAACCTGTTTATCTTGTTTATCCAGACCAAGGTAAAGCACAATGGCAACTCAGTGCAGATCAGGGCAAGCTAAACAAGGAAACGGGCAAGGTTGTACTCGAAAACAATGTTATTATTGATGCCATTAGCGCAGAAGAACCGATCCAGACCTTGTCCACCAGTTATCTGGAACTCGATCTCAATACTATGATAATGACCTCTGACCGTACCATTTACGTCACAGGGAAAGATTTTAATATTCAAGGCCAAGGCCTTTATGCCGACCTCAACGCGCAGGAAGTGAAATTGACCAGTCAGGTAGTAGGAACATATGAAGCAAAATAACGTATTACTTGCCAGCCTAATGCTAATAATGAGCATGAGCGCCTTTGCTAAAGTCGACGACCTAAAGCAGGAAGTTAAAATCAAAGCAGTGAGCCAAACGGCAGATATCAAGAACAACCAGATCATCTTCTTTGGTCCGGTGGAAGTTACCCAAGGCTCGATAAAAATCCAAGCAAATGAACTGCGTGCATTTTCTGCCGAAGGTGAAAATAGCAAAATTTTAGTGGCCACTGGTAACCCCGCAACTTACAGCCAAGTGTTAGACGATGGCCGTCCAGCCTCGGCGAGCGCGAAAGAAATTCGTTACGATATGGCAAGCCGTACCCTGACACTGAAAGGCCAAGCTTCGTTAGATCAAGCAGGTAGCCAAGTGACGGGTAATGTGATCCGCTATAACATCATCCAGCAAAAATTGATTGCAGAAAGCACAGGTAGTGGTGACGATCGCGTGATCACTATTATTCAGCCTGAAAGCTATCAAGATGATGCCAAACCAGACGCGCCAGCGGATAAACCTGTGAAAAAGCAGGACTCTAAATGACCCAAATCACCCTAAGAGCACAAAATCTGGCGAAGAGTTATAAGAGTCGCCAAGTGGTTAAAGACGTCAGTCTAACGGTAAAGACAGGTCAAGTTGTTGGACTGCTCGGCCCAAACGGTGCGGGTAAAACCACCACCTTTTACATGGTCGTCGGTCTGGTTAAAAGCGATAAAGGCCACATCTTTATCGACGATGATGATTTAACCGCAGATCCTATGCACCTGCGCGCCCGCAAAGGCATAGGTTACTTGCCGCAGGAAGCCAGTATCTTCCGTAAGCTGACAGTCCATGACAACATCATGGCCGTACTGCAAACGCGCAAAGAATTGAAGAAAGAGCAAAGGGAAGAACAACTCGAGCATCTGCTCGAAGAATTCCACATCACCCACATCCGTGACAGCCAAGGCATGTCATTGTCGGGCGGTGAACGTCGCCGTGTCGAAATTGCGCGGGCGTTAGCAGCAAATCCTAAGTTCATTTTGCTCGATGAACCCTTTGCGGGTGTCGATCCTATTTCAGTTATCGACATCAAAAAGATTATCGAACAGCTCAAAAGTCGTGGCCTTGGCGTGTTGATCACCGACCATAATGTTCGCGAGACATTAGATGTGTGTGAACATGCCTATATTGTGAGTCACGGAAACCTGATTGCCGAAGGAACACCTGCAGAGATCTTAGACAATCAGCAAGTTAGGGCTGTGTACTTAGGTGAACAATTCAGGCTATAGTTAATCAAGCGGAGCCAATGAAGGCAATTTGTGCCAGCATTGTGCTCCACTCAAGATGATAACAAGCGACCTCATCCAACAATAATAACGTAGGGATCAGCGGTAACATGAAAGCGTCACTCCAGCTCAAACTGGGTCAACAGTTAACCATGACGCCACAATTACAACAGGCCATACGTCTGTTGCAACTGTCGTCATTAGAACTGCAGCAAGAGATCCAGCAAGCCTTAGATTCTAATCCCCTTCTCGAGCTGGAAGAGGATCAATTCGACGCCACTAAAGCCCCTGTAAACCAAACGCTATCCGATACGGATTTCAGTGAATCTAGCACCCTGCCGCCAGAAAAAGACAGCTCCACCATAGACACGGCAGAGTCGCTCACGAAAGAGTCCATGCCCGACGAACTCCCCATGGACACCACCTGGGATGAAGTGTTCACCGCCTCCCCTAATTCTGGCCCCGGTGGCAGTCGTGAAGATGATATGCCCTTCCAAGGTGAGACCAGTGAAGGCCTGTATGAGCACTTAGAATGGCAAAAAAACCTCACGCCGTTTTCTGAAACCGATTTAGCCATTGCTACCGCCATTATTGATGCCATCGACGATCAAGGCTATCTCACCCAAAGCACTGATGAAATCCTCGAAGCTATGGGTAATCCTGAGGTCGAACTCGACGAAGTCGAAGCCGTACTCAAGCGCATTCAACATTTTGATCCCATTGGTGTGGCCGCCCGCGATTTAAGCGAGTGCCTGCTGATCCAACTGTCGCATTTCGCCGCTGACACTCCCCATCTAGAAAATGCCCGCATGTTGATCAAAGATCATTTAGATCTGATCGCCGCCCGCGATTTTAGATTGTTGATGCGTAAGACTAAATTAAAAGAGGATGAGTTAAGGGACGGCATCGCGCTTATCCAAACCCTCAATCCCCGCCCAGGTTTATTGATTACGCCCAACGATGACGAATACGTCATCCCAGATGTGTCTGTGTCGAAGAAGAATGGCCGCTGGGTGGTTGAACTTAACCCAGACTGCATGCCAAAAATCAATGTAAATCAACACTATGCATCGATGGCGCGCAGTACTAAAAACCAAGCCGATAGCCAATTTATTCGTGGCCATCTGCAAGAGGCTAAATGGTTTATCAAAAGCCTAGAAAGCCGTAACGACACTTTACTTAAAGTTGCGAATTGCATAGTGCAATATCAGCAAGGTTTCTTTGAATACGGTGAAGAAGCCATGAAACCTATGGTGCTTAACGATATTGCCGAAGCGGTAGAAATGCATGAGTCGACCATCTCACGGGTGACGACACAGAAATACATGCATACCCCTAAGGGACTTTTTGAACTAAAATACTTCTTCTCTAGCCACGTCGGTACTGACGATGGTGGGGAGTGCTCATCCACAGCAATCAGGGCCTTCATTAAGAAACTGGTTGCCGCGGAAAACCAGAAAAAACCATTGAGCGACAGTAAGATGGCGCAACTTCTGGCAGAACAAGGGATCAACGTAGCCCGCAGAACCATTGCGAAGTACCGAGAGGCTATGCTCATTCCGCCTTCTAATCAGCGTAAAAGTTTATAACCTACAGTGGATATCGGAGGACGTTTCTATGCAAATAAACCTGAGTGGACACCATGTCGAAATTACCGAATCGTTACGCGCATATGTAGAAGAAAAGTTTTCAAAACTTGAACGCCATTTCGAACAGATCAATAATGTGCACGTTGTGCTCAATGTCGAGAAAATGCAACAGATCGCCGAAGCGAGAATAAATCTTATCGGTGGTGAAGTTTTTGCTACTTCAGAGCATGCTGACATGTATGCCGCTATAGACGCCCTGATTGACAAGCTTGATCGTCAGGTTATTAAACACAAAGAGAAGTTAACAAAACACTAATAATGGAACTTTGTACCATACTGCGGCCGGAGTGCACTACCTGCGCCACTCCGGGCAGCAAGAAAAAGGTACTGGAACTCATCAGCGACTTAGTCGCTGCCCAGTACCCGACCCTCTCATCTCAAGAGATATTCGAAAGCCTAGTGGCGCGCGAAAAGATGGGGAGCACAGGTATAGGTAACGGCATCGCCATTCCACATGGTCGACTAGCCGATATAGATCAGCCCATTGCCATACTCATTAAGTGTGAAGAGCCGATAGCATTCGATGCTATCGATAAGCAACCTGTTGATATTTTATTTGCACTACTGGTGCCTGCAGACCAATGTCAGCAGCACTTAAGTACCTTGTCTTGCATGGCCGAAAAGCTGAGCGACAAGCAAATATTAAAGCAATTACGCAAGACGCATGATGAAACGGAACTCTATCAGGTAATCACTGGATGAAACTGGTCATAGTGTCGGGCCGCTCAGGCTCAGGCAAATCTGTCGCCCTAAGGGTACTCGAAGATCTCGGCTATTATTGTGTCGATAACCTTCCCTTGCCCTTAATCGGCACTTTGCTTGAGCAACTCAAAGGCAGTAACGATCTCGTCGCCATCAGTGTCGACGTGCGTAACATGCCTGAGCAGGACAAGGTCTTAGTGAAGCAACTCGCGAGCCTGCCTCCTGATACTGAGTTAACCAGCTTCTTCCTCAATTCCAGCGATAAAATTCTGCTCAAGCGTTACAGCGAAACCCGCCGTTTGCACCCTTTGTCGAAGAGCCAAGTCTCTTTGCAAGAAGCGATAAAACTGGAAGGGAAGCTGCTCGAGCCTATGTCAAAACTGGTCGATCACTACATAGATACGTCGAACCTGAATATCTATGATTTAAGCGACCAAGTCAGACAAATTCTGCTCGGCAGCGTCGATAAAGAGTTAGTGATCAACTTCGAGTCCTTTGGCTTTAAGCACGGTATGCCAACCGAAGCCGACTTTATGTTCGATGTACGCTTCCTGCCTAACCCACACTGGGAACTGGCGCTGCGTCCATTGACAGGCTTAGATGAACCCGTGGCTGAGTTCTTAAATCGTCAACCACTCGTGAATAAGTTCATCTGGCAAATCGAAAATTTACTGGAAACTTGGCTGCCACATCTCGAGCGCAACAATCGCAGTTATTTAACTGTGGCGATTGGCTGCACGGGTGGGCAACACAGATCGGTTTACGTCGCAGAGCAATTGGCTAAACGCTTTAGTAACGGTAAACATAAAGTTTATGCCCGCCATCGAGAGCTGAATAATGCCAAAGCTTGAACGTCAGATCACCATCTGTAACAAACTGGGATTACATGCCCGTGCCGCTACTAAGTTGGTGGTACTGGCATCCGAGTTTGATGCGACCATCACCTTAATACAAGGCGATAAACAGGCATCTGCCGCCAGCGTGCTTGGCTTATTGATGCTTGAAACTGGCATGGGTAAAACCATTAAACTTATCGCCGAAGGCCCAGATGCTGAGCCCGCTCTGGATGCCATTTGTGCCTTAATCGACGCTAAGTTTGACGAAGCCTGTTAGTTTCATTTCATACTCAGTGTTCCACACAGGCACTCAGATTAGTACACCTCACATTTAACACTGCTTATTTGTGCAGTTCACATCTCGTTTCAAAAGCTTGGCGACACATTTGTCGCTCGACGACACGAACCATAGGCGATTACACTAGCGAGCATTACCGCCGACTCACCTTAGTCTTAACCGCCTTAATCTATGCGTAAAACGCATGACCTATGCCAGAGTGCTCTATCTGTGACTGAAGCATAGCTATCGCGAAGTCACCGCTAAGTCTCAGCCCTGCGCCAAGCAGCGCACTCTCGAACCAATTTGCCGCACAGTGGCGGACAACTATGGAGGACAAATGCCCGTAGATAATTCAGAAAACGATCACACCGGACATAGTCTAGACCAGTTAAACCAAGCGCTTAGTAGTGGCATGTTTGTGCACGTACGTAACATGCTGCAAAAAATGGCCGCCTCTGATATCGCGCTGATCTTAGAATCCTCACCACCCAGCGCCAGACAAGTGCTGTGGCAGCTTATCGATCAAGAACAAATAGGCGACATACTCGACGAGTTAAGCGAGGAACTCAAAGATCCGCTGATCCGCAGCATGAGTCCTGAGCGAGTTGCGAAAGCGACGGCGAGTATGGACACCGACGATCTGGCCTATATTCTACGTAGTCTTCCCGATGCCGTTTACAAGCAAGTGCTGCAGTCGATGACAGAACAAAACCGCCAGCGGGTAGAACAGGCCTTATCCTATCCCGATGAGACCGCCGGCAGCTTGATGAACACAGATACCGTTACTCTAAGACCCGATGTGAATATCGATGTGGTGCTGCGCTATCTTCGCCAAAGGGGCAACCTGCCAGACACCACAGATACCTTATATGTCGTCGATAAACAGGACAAAGTGCTCGGCGGTGTCAGGCTGGCAGATCTACTGACTTGCGCGCCAAGCACCACAATTCGCAACATCATGGACCCCGATATCCAAAGTATTCCTGTGAGCATGTCCGACAGTGAAGTGGCGCAGAAATTCGAACGCAATGACTGGGTATCAGCTCCCGTCGTTGACAGCGATGGCAAGCTGCTAGGACGGATCACAATCGATGACGTGGTCGATGTTATCCGCGAAGACGCCGAGCATTCCATGATGGGGATGGCGGGGATGGATGATGACGAGGATACGTTTGGCCCAGTGCTAAAAAGTACCCTACGTCGCTCACTCTGGCTCACGATTAACTTGTTCGCTGCACTACTCGCCTCCTCTGTCAGCAATATGTTTGAAGGCACTATCGAGCAATTTGCCACTATCGCTATCTTGATGACAATTGTCCCTAGCATGGGCGGTGTGGCCGGTAATCAAACCTTAGCGCTCGTGATCCGTGGTATTGCTTTAGGCCATATCGGCCAAAGCAACGCCCGTTGGCTTATTGGTAAAGAATTATCGATTGGCTTTCTCAATGGCTTAATGTGGTCGATTTTAGTCTTTGTTGCCGTGTTGCTGTGGAAGGATGATATGGCACTGGCGGGATTAATTGGCAGTGCCATGCTGATCAACATGACAGTGGCTGGGCTTGCAGGTGCGAGTATTCCATTGATTTTAAAACGCCTTAAAATCGATCCCGCCCTCGCTGGCGGCATGGTGCTTACCACAGTCACTGACGTGGTTGGCCTATTCGCCTTCCTCGGATTAGCGACTCTCTACCTGATGCACTAATGCACTAACGCACTAATGTTTTAACGCTTTAACGCTTTAACGCTTTAACGCTTTAACGCTTTAACGCTTTAACGCTTTAACGCTTTAACAGTTTGATTTTATAACAAAAACAGCACCGAAAGGGTGCCGTTTTATCTCGCAAAAAAGCTAAAGAAGGCTATTTTGCCGGAGGTTGAAAACCATAACTGCTCAGTATAGCTTGGCCTTTTGCCGATAGAATAAACTCAGCTAACGGCGTTGCGGCAGCATTGGCGCCCTGCAAGACCAGTAAACCATAGTCGGCACCCACGGCGAGTTCTTGCGGTAAGTCGATGATTTGTAGACTCGGCACTTCTTGTTTAGCCAGCACAGCATTAGTGCAATAGGTTAAAAAGATATCTGCTTGTTTGTTTTCCATCACCCAGCCATAAGGATTGCGATCTTTAGGTGGTTTAGCACTCTCTGGGCCGCCCGTCAGTTGCAATGCCTTGGTCTCTAACGCGGCTTTCGCATTGGGTTTTACCGCTTCTGCCTTAGCAAAAACGGCCCAGGCATAATCCCCCGCCGGATCGGCTTTAGGGGTTGAAGTGCCAACTTTGATCTTAGGATCTAACAAGGTATCGAGTAGCGTTGCGCTCGTCACTTGGACATTATCCTGAGCAACCGCGCAGAGTTGATTACGGGCAAACATTTGCACTGCTTTACCCTGACCCGCATCCACTAACGCCTGCGGATGTTTCATGTTGGCCGAGGCAAAAATATCGACTTTCTCGCCCTCTTGAATGCGTTTCAACAATAAACCTGAGGGTGCATATTGCGCAGCAACACTCGTGTGCGACTGTGCTTGATAAGCGGCAATAATATCCTTCATTGCAGCCTTTAAGCTGCCTGCGGCGCGCAATTCAATCGGCGCCGCTCCTGTGGTCACTTCGGCTTTCATCGGCATTCCTTGTACAGCAGCCACCATGATGACAGGGCTTAAACTCAAGGCGACTAACAGGTGTTTGCTTATCATAATCATATTCTCCTCTGGGCGCTAAAAGTCATTCTTGTGACTTATCCCCATACAGAACGTGAAATCGATAAAGGGATCAAGCTGAACTCATCCCAACGCAAACCGCTGTGATGTGATTGTGGTGTAGATCACCCAAAACACAGGTTAGAGAGGACAAATTGTCTAGCTAAAATCCGCGAGGCACTCATGGCTAAATATCCCGAACGCGGACACAAAAAAGTCGCCCTCAGGCGACTTTTGTAAAACGGATAATGCTGAACTACTGACCCGTCGGCGTTAATACAATCTCAACACGGCGGTTTTGGGCGCGGCCATTGGCATTGGCATTCGATGCAATTGGACTCGCTTCACCCATGCCTTTTGATTTTACACGGGCAGAGGCGACGCCTTTGCTCATCAAGTAATTACCCACTTCGCCCGCACGCACTTGTGACAGACGTAAATTATACGAGTCTGAGCCACTGCTATCGGTATAACCTAAAACGTTAAGCTGTGTTTTGCTGTATTCCTTGGCCACAACCGCCACTGAGTTCAGCACGCGTTTAGCGCCGTCGCTTAACTCGGTTTGATCTACGCCGAAGGTGACTTCATTAGGCATATTCAAAATGATGTTATCGCCGCTACGGGTCACACTCACGCCCGTTGAGGCGAGTTGTTGGCGTAATTTGGTCTCTTGCACATCCATGTAATAACCAATACCACCACCGACTGCAGCGCCTGATGCAGCACCAATTAAGGCACCTTTACCGCGGTCGCTTTTGCTCGAAGAGACCACGCCAATGGCAGCCCCTGCGACGGCACCAATCAATGCACCACTGGTCGCTTTAGCGGTTTGCTGTTCGTTTGAATAGGGATTGATTGTTGTACAACCCGATGCAACTAGCGCGGTCGTCAATACCACTATGGCTAACAGGGATGGTTTAGATTGCACTGCCTGAAAACACTTCATCATTTATGACCTCTTTATATGATTGATGACTGTGAATACCGCTCAAAGGGCAAGAAATATCACTTCACACTAGGTAATACGAATGACCTAGGGATTGCCACAAGGCAGGCAGTATATACCCAAACTACCTGAAGATGCAGGATTCAGCGGGAGTTTAACGCACTTTAGGCAAGGCGGTTATTTGCGGACCTAGTGGACTAAGTTAAAAATAACCAACACGGCATAAAGTGCGTTAAAACCCGCCGGGACGGAGCGCCTAGGGCACTCCACTTCCGTGTTGCATCAATTCAAAAGGTGGCCGACATTCTGTCATTGATGCGCCTTGAATTGAAGCACCCTAGGCGCTCTGAAACTAGTATCTTCAGGTAGCTTGGGTATATAGGCAATTGCGCTTGAGACAATCCTTTATCCATATTCAATTCTGCTAATCCAGATTTTAGTCAGCAAAGATACAGATTTCGGGCTTAAATCTTGGCTTAGACCGCCCTGCTCCATATCAAGCCGATGGCACCGAAATAGTGCGCCTTGCACCTTTTTTGTCAGCTCTAAAAAATCACACCGTTTTAATCGAATAATCAAACTCATGATTTTAAAGATTAAAATAAAAATTAGAATATTGGCACGAATTTTACATACTACTAAGTGAGTAGACAGTCAGACGCGGTATAAATCGCCGAAAACTCAAGTCGACTTCAACAGGATTAATCCAAATTAAATGGACCTATAGAGACAGAAAATGAACTCGAGTATTTAGGGTCATGAAGGAGGAAGTATGAAAACAGTCATGAACTTTATCGCACTATGTCGCCACGAATGGATTTGTCTGCGCCACCTAGGTCTGAGCCAGTGGGATTTAGAACAGCGTCACTATCATCAATAAAAGGCAATGCAAACGGTCATATTTTAGTTAGAAAGCAGTAAAAGAGGGAACGCTCATGGGAATCGCAGAAAATAGTCTCAAGCTACATGTTATCACCGAGGTTAAAGTGCAAGGTCGCTTACTGTCGGATGTTGCACGTCAATACGGTCTATCTGCCAAGGCAGTCTACCAATGGGTGCGGGAAAGCGATCTACAACCCCAGCAAAGAGAATGCGCATTAATGAGCGAGATTGCCCAACTGCAGAAAAGAATTAAACAGCTCAATAACGAGCTACGCACCATAGGTTAAGCGCTGCATGGCAATTGAGTGCCTGTACAACAAGTTAAACGTGCCCGAATAGACAAGGTCGGACGAGATTGCATATCGCCCTGCTGATAACGCTAACGATGTAAAAGATGTGCTAACAACAATAATAACAGCGCCCTTTTTAGTCCGGCCTTGTCGTCCAAATTGATAGACCCAACAAAGATTGGGAAAGAGTATTAACAGCAACAAACGAATAGGGACAATGCAAAAGTTTCGGCAAGACTGGGGAGGGAGTTATCTCCCCCAAGATCAAATATGTGAATTGTGCTCCCCCAAGTCATGAACATATTTCTCTCTCTGGTCTTGTCATTTTATTCACAGTTCTATGATTGCTAGCTTGTTTGTAGCAACAAGGATGGCCCCAGCTTCTATTGGGGATTAAGCCAAGGATTGGCTAACGCCAAAAATTAAATAACAATAATAAAATCAGTAATAAAATCAACAATAAAAATAATAGTGACACTTAATTTTTAGCATAAAAAAGACGCTACTTTGAGCGTCTTTTTTATGGGCGAAAACAATGACTGACGATTAATAGTCTTCTTCGTTTGCCTCTTGGATCCTTTGTTTACGCTCTTGCGCCTCTTCAAAGGCCGCTTGAATTTCCTCTAACACGGCACTGACATCGGCTTCGACCAACACTTCGGTAAACTCACCGGTTAATGGCGTTTCAGGCTTCAATTCACCCGCTTCAAACAGGGCCCAAATCTCTTTGGCATATTGTGTTTTCAACAGCTCAGGAGCATACAAGCCATAGTATTGGGTCATGTTATTCACATCACGCGCTAACATCCATTTGGCATGGTTATTCGCCGCGGCATCGACTGCCTGAGGCAAGTCGATAATCACTGGCCCTTCACTATCGACTAACACGTTAAACTCAGACAAGTCACCGTGCACTAAACCTGCACAGAGCATACGTTTGACATAGGTCATCACCAACGCATGATCGTTCAGGGCTTTTTCTGCCGACATACTGACATCGTTCAATCTCGGTGCGACATTGCCCTCGGCATCCGTCACTAACTCCATCAGCAACACGCCATCAAAACAGCCATAGGGCGTTGGCACGCGCACACCTGCATTTGCTAAACGATAAAGTGCTTCAACTTCGGCATTTTGCCAAGCTTCTTCCTGCTGATCGCGTCCAAATTTAGAGCCTTTCTCCATCGCACGTGCTCGACGGCTGTTGCGGACTTTTCGGCCTTCTTGATACAACACCGCTTGCTTAAAACTGCGCTTGTCCGCTTCTTTATAGACTTTGGCACAGCGGATATCATCACCACTGCGTACAACGTACACAGTAGCTTCTTTACCGCTCATTAACTGGCTAATGACCTCATCGACCAGTCCTTCATCAACCAGGGGTTGGATTCGTTTCGGAGTTTTCATAGCGCCCTTATACCTTACTTAGGCATGATATGGAATACTGCGGGCAAATCTTCATACAAAAGCGGTCTCCAGCGGAAGTTTGATGAATATAGTTCAGGATTGTTAAACGAATTTTAAGTAAAAACTAATGCACTTGCGTGTTAAACACAATACCAGATTTACTGAGGACTTTGGCAAAGAAAGAGACTGAAAATGAAGCTTAAACTAAAAGAATATTCTTTTCCGCCAACCTGTATAAAGCAAGAGGTAAAACCACAGCCACTATCCTGCAGCGAACATTCAAATTCAAGACCGCTCAAATAGATATCCGAGCTAGGTTTACGCAGAAACTTAACTCACACAAATAAGGCAATCACACTTCCCACGGTCGCCGCCGCTTTCAGTATTTGGCCAGCACTGTAATAAGTATCGTTCGAATCATTCGCGTCATTAGGGGCTGTATCGGGAGTAGGCGCCTCAGTTTTGCTCATTGCAGCAACATCGGAACTGGGCTCAGCTTTGGGAGCCGCCAATCCTAAAGCGCCATAGGTAAAGGATTTGAGTCCACTTGGCTCTGCAATCTCGCTGGGTTGATGAACCGATTTGGCCGTCGGTAATGAAGCAGAATGCGCCGATGAAACGGGTGAAATCATAGCTAACCCCAAAGCAGACATGAAAGTGTTAATCGTAAACTAACATAATATCAGCCGGTTATCATGCATCCATCCGTTAAACTGTGATGGATTTTGCCCAAAAAAGCGCATCTAAGACAGAATCATCGGCGGTATATAAAACTAGATCTCCCCCAGAAGAGCCTTTATCCTAAACGCCACAACATATAGAGAACTTGTCCATGCATTATCCCAGCCTTTTCCTCGCCCTTTCGGTCCTATCGCTCACTCAATGCAGCAGCTTATCGATTGAAGAATGCGCCAATAGTGATTGGTTTGCCCTAGGACTGGCCGATGGCAACCGTGGGACGAGCGCAGGGCAATTGAATCAATATCAAAAAGATTGCCGAGAATTTAATCTCAGCGTCGATACCGCACAGTGGAAACAAGGATACCAGCAAGGGTTAGCCAGTTACTGTCTTCCCGAAAATGGCTATCGCGTAGGCTTAGCGGGAGAAAGCTATTATGGGGTTTGCAGCAATAACGCCTTCGTTGAACGTTATAATCAGGGCCATCAACAATATCTAACTAACAAACGCTTAGCTGAAATAGCCGATCGCTTAAATGCCATTGATAGAGAAATAAGCAGTCTTGATGGCAAGATCAATAATCTCACCGATAAGGCCGATTTATTAAAACAGAAAAACAGCCTACTCAATGAGAAGAACCAACTGTTAGATGAAAGATCTCGCCTACGCAGACCCGATATGCGCTTCGAATTGAGATTCTAAGCCATAAAAAAACACTGAGCCCAATTGGACTCAGTGTTTAAGTTAATCGCATAGGTTAGTCAGTTTAACAGTCGCTATTTTTGTGTTAATCCAGCAGTGGATTTAACATTGACTCTTTGGCTAACATCGGCCAATTTAGCTTTTTTTAACCCTGATGGACGCAGGAAAAAACCATAGTAAAGCAAACTCGCCGACGTCCATGCTATGGCTAAACTCCATAAATCATGGCTCAAAAAATGGGCGCCACGTAACTCTTGGCCGATACCAAACACGAGTCCCAAACCCACTCCAAAAATCAAACCAAACTTAGCTAAATGCGGACGATACTCACGCAGCACGTAATATAAGGCAACCCAGGCAAACCCGCCGCTGGCATGGCCGCCAGGGAAACATTGGCCAAATTCAGCGCCTTGGGGTAAACGGGCAAACAAGGATGAATGCAGCATATGGCCGCCAAACTCAATCACATCCCAGGGGCAAGTCATGTGAGTAACGCTCTTGCCAATGCGTACCAGTAACACACTGGCCAATACGCTACAAAATAGATAAATCAACCCTTTGCGGTACGGCTTAACCCTGTCGCTTCGAAAACTAAAGGCAATGCCGACTACAACGCTCACCGCCAGCAAGATAACAAAGTTACGCCCAGCAACGTGCAATACATTTTCAGTCAGCCAATGGCCTCTTAATGGCCAAGAGTCGACGCCACCCTGCCAATGAAATAACAAGGTCGCCACTTTCATATCAGCGTGAGTCCGTTCAAGCCCAAAGATGATCACCGCAAACACTAAAAGTGGCGCGATTAGATGCCCTTTGGCAAAATCGATAAATGTCATCCTAACATTATCTTTCAAATAGTTACCCACGCATAAATCCACTGACTAGAATATCTTTTGTTAGCGTAGCGCTGAATTCTTATCTAAAACTTAAGAAACACAATCGTACGATTGATAACAAAAAACCTACATCTCAATACAAGTAAATTTCTACAAAAAAACTCACAACATGAGTAAAAAGACTATAGTTTATAAATAATATCGCGCCTCTAGGACTGAGCATTCATGCCATACAACCTCGCCATTAACCAGTCTCAAAAAAATCGTTTATTTGCCGACATTGCTATCGACACAGACAAAATCGTTGTTCCCCAAGAAATGGTTGATAACTGGCAACAAACCTTAGATTTGCTCTCTGAATTAGTCGACACTCCCGCCGCTTTGATCATGCGTGTCCATCAAACCGATATTGAGGTCTTTACCTCGAGCCGCACTCAGGGGAATCCCTATAAAAAACACGACAAAGACAGTTTAGGCCACGGACTTTACTGCGAAACAGTGATCAAAGAAGGCAAGGAACTCCACATTCCGAATGCCCTAAAAGATAAAGACTGGGATAAAAATCCTGATATTAAACTCGGCATGATTGCCTACTGTGGCTTACCTTTACGCTGGCCCGATAACAGCGCCTTTGGCACTATCTGCATGCTCGATAGCAAAGAGCATAATTACAGCCAATCGTTTCGCAGCTTACTCGCTCGGTTTCAAAATGGTATCGAAGCCAACCTCGTCACCCTCTATCAACAGGCAAAGCTGCAACTGCATAACCAAGAGTTAGAGCAAAAAGTGCAACAACGTACCCATGAACTCGCCGAACTCAGTAGCAAACTCATCAAAGAAATCGAAAATCGGACCTCCACCGAAACCTCACTGGAATACCACAAAAGCTATGATTCACTGACGGGATTACCGAATCGCATCAATTTGATTAATAGCCTTTCGACTATGCTCGAAGAAGTGAATCGCAAGGAAAAGATTTCAGTACTCTATCTGGGGCTGCGCAATTTCAAATCCATTAACGACAGTTATGGCTATCTGATTGGTGATAAAATTCTCACCATCCTCAGCCACCGTTTACAACACTATGCCGATGAAAACACCTTCATCGCCCGTATTGCCGGCGCCGAGTTTGTGATTATTCAAGCCCATAAACCTTCGAATAACGAAACCAATAAACTCATCAATAAAGTACTTAACTGCTGTAATACCCCCTTTGGCGTGGCAGATTTTGTGATCACGATTCCGTCGAGCATGGGTATCGCTCAAGCGCCCATCGATGGCATAGATGCCGCCATTTTGCTGCAAAAAGCAGGAGCTGCGATGACGATCAGCAAAGCCGATGGCTCAACTCACAGCTTCTTTAATCAAGACACTCAAGCAGCGGTGAATCTACGCTATCAACTGGAATCTCACTTGGTCGATGCATTGAACAAGAACGAATTAAGTCTGCATTACCAACCCTTTATTAACTTAAAGACTCAAAAGGTGATAGGCGCCGAAGCCCTGCTGCGCTGGCACAATCCGATCCTTGGCAATGTAGCCCCAGACAGATTTATCGCCTTAGCAGAACGTAATGGCCAGATCATTGATATCGGTAATTTTGTATTGCATACCGCGCTGGCTCAGGCTGCAAAATGGTGTAGCGAGCTAGACCAGGAGTTTAAAATCGCCATCAATATCTCCCCTTTGCAAATGCGCAATCCCCGTTTTAGCGAGCACATAGCTGACTTACTCACCCTCTATCAATTACCACCGACCGCTCTAGAGCTTGAAATTACCGAAGGCATGTTGATGCAGGACGAGCACATTGCCCACAACGCCATCCAAAAACTGCAGGAACTCGGGATCCGCATCTCCTTAGATGACTTTGGCACTGGCTATTCATCCCTAAGTTATCTACAAAAATACTCTTTTGACACCTTAAAAATCGATCGCTGTTTTATCAATAAACTCGAAGAAAACGAACAAGATAGGGAGCTCACTAAAGCGATTATTGCCATAGGCAAGAAACTGAACTTAGTCGTGATCGCCGAAGGCGTGGAAACCCTAGAACAAGATGCCTTTATTCGTCACGAGGAATGCGACTTAGGCCAAGGCTACCTCTACGGTAAACCCATCACAGCACACGAGTTTGAGCAGGCATTTATCCATAAAAAAGAGCATTAAGTTCATCCTCAATGCTCTTTTTAATCTTACAAATTAAATTCTGTAGAACTATGCAGAACAAAGAAATCGAACCACATAGTTAGCACTCAACATCACCTCACAAAAACAAAGTATCACTGCAGATATAGCCCTAATCTCGATTATCGTATGGTGACCTGTCCATCAGTATTTAGACTGGTCACGCCATGGTAAGAGGCAAAGACTCTTGTTGTCCCTGATTTTAAGCCAGTAACTAAACCGCCTGAGGGCTCTATATGGGCAATACTCACATCAGAAACTGTCCATAATGCTTCATGAGTACAATCGCCTACACTTAAATCGACATAAATAATTGAGCACCTTAATTGAACCTGCTCATCAATATCGAGGTAGTTAACATGCGGAATGATTTGCACATTATCGATCACTTTTTCCTGCACAGTTAGGCTGGTTTGAGCTGTAATCCCAAGGTAAGTCGCCTGAATATTCGTCACACCAGGAGCTTTACTAATCACTAATGAGCTAACATTAGTGCTAAGAGTGGCAACATCAGGATTAGTAATCTGCCAACTGCTCTCATTAGTGACGTCTAGGCTAGTGGAATTAGTAAAGTGAGCTGTCGCTGTATAAGCTTGATTTTTACCATCAATAATAGTGGTGTCTGCTGGTGAAATAGTTAATGAACTCATAATTGCAGGGGTAACCACTACAACAGCGGTTTGAGTAAGCCCTGCGAAATTTATCTCGATCTGACTAGTTCCCACGGCTAGTGAGGTCACAAAACCGCCATTGGTCGCTGTATTATCTACATGAGCGATTGCCTGATCCACCATGCGCCAATCGGCAGCATTACTCACTAAATATTTTTTGCCCGTTGAATCATAGGCAATTGCTTCGTAATCAACACTTGCGCCAACAGGCAGTTCTGCTGTATTTGGCATTATGACGAGGCGAGTGACAACTGGGGCTGAAATATCTAACTTCGCTTTAGCCTGCTTTCCTTGATAATTAGCGATAACATTGACTGAACCTTGCTGCTCACCTTTCGCTAAGCCACTGCTAGTTATACTCGCTAAACGAGTATCGCTAGTCTGCCAACTCACTAAATTAGTTATATCTTGCTGACTGTTATCTGAATATATGCCGGCAGCAGTAAATTGATACTTCATCCCTTGGACTACACTCGCCGTGGCAGGGGTAATAACTATACTAACAAGCTTAGCATCAGTGACTATGGCTAAGCTTGTTTGGCTCACCGAACCATAGGTGGCACGAATAGTCGAAGTGCCTATTTGATCGGCACTGGCATGCCCCGCCCTAATGCCGCTGGCAATAATGCTAACCACTTTCGAATCTGAAGAGCTCCAAGTTGCACTGCGGGTGACGTTTGCACTGAAACCATTACTAAAAAATGCAGTAGCCGTAAAATAACCAGCACTGCCTAATGGTTCATTGGGATTATCAGGAGTAATTTGTAAGTCAGTCAATAACGCAGCCGAAATAGTCAAATTAGCACTTGCTGATAAACCTTGATATGTGCCAGTAATACTCACTTTGCCTTCTTTATAACTCTGGACCACGCCAAAATTATCAATTGATGCCGTAGTCACATCACTCGATTGCCAATGACTAAGTTTTGAGACATCAACACTGGTCTTATCAGAGAACTGCGCTGTTAATGCATATTGCTGAGTAAAACCTGCAGCCATAGCATGTTTAATCGGCGAAATGCTAACACTGTCTAACACAGCAGCTGTCACGGTAGTGATGTTTGATGCTGTCTTACCGCCAAAACTGGCAGTCACTGTCACCACCCCCTCACGGATACCCAAGACAGAACCACTTTCTGCTTGAGTATTATCTACCGATGCTATATCACCATCATTCACACTCCAACTGGCTAATAGGGTGATATCGGAACTGGTTTTATCAGAATAAAAAGCACGTGCTTGGAGTGAACCTTTATGGCCAATGGCTATGCTTTGCGCCGTTGGAGTGACTTCTATATGGTCAAGCAAACCTGCTGTCACCTTGAGAGTTGCGCTTGCTTGCAAGCCATTATAGCTTGCAGTCATTGTGACAGGCTTGGCGTTATATTGATGAGCAGTGGCTAAGCCATGGCTATCGATAGATGCTAACGCGTTATCGCTAGTTTGATAGTTAGCAAATGTGGTTAAATCATGATTTGTGCCATCAGAAAATAAACCAAATAACTGATATTGCAGAGTCGTACCAGCAGGAGCTTCAGCGACAGATGGTGTTAACGAGATAGAATCTAGCTTGGCCGCAGAAACAGATATCGAAGTACTGGCGGTTTGACCAGAAAACTTCACCGATAATTGATTAGTTCCCTCCCCTAAGGCTTTAGCGTAACCTGCTGAATCACCGTTAGGAATAACCGCTGCGATACTATAATCATCGACTTGCCAGTTTGCACTCTGAGTGACGTCTACTGTGGTCTTGTCGGAGTAAAATGCAATGGCGGTAAATTGTCCCTCAACCCCCACTGGTACACTCGGATTTTGTGGTGTGATTTGTAATGATTCAACTACAGCTTGATTTACCGTCAGCGTAGTGGTTTTGCTCATGCCTTCAAAACTTACCGTTATATCGGTATTACCAATCGCGAGAGTATTGGCAACACCAGATAGCGCCCCACTAAATTGAATGGCGGCAACACTCGGCTCACTACTGGACCAAGCGGCTATTTGGGTAATGTCTTGCTTTGACCCATCTGAATAACGCGCATAGGCTTGATAAGCGATTCTTGTGCCTAGCGGGGTAGAGAAATCATGCGGACTGATACTGATATTCAGTATTTTGGCGCTTGTTACCTCCAAACCAGTATCAGCCGTGATGCTATTAAAGCTCGCGTTAACGGTTGTTTTACCAGGAGATAAAGCCACACTGTCACCCGCAAAAATCCCTGTATGAATGATAGTCCCAATACTTGGGTCTGCGATATTCCAAGTCGAAGCTCGCGTAACATCAATAACACTACCATCAGAGAAATATGCATGGGCGCGATAGGCACCTATTTTTCCTACGGGAAAAATTCCATCCACAGGACTGATTGCCAGAGTACTAAGTTGGGCGTTATTAACAGTTAGGGCTGCGATCGCAGTTAACGTCTTAGCATTATGAATCAAACTTGCAGTGATACTCGTTGAACCCATTTTTAGTGCGCTAAGCCATGCATCAGCATCAATAGTCGCGATGCTTGAGTCTGTGACTTGCCAACTTACCTTAGTAGTAACATCTATCACGTCACCGCTACTTGTGGTCAAAAAAGCACGATACTGTGTTGCTGTCCCCTTAGGGATCACTGTACTAGCCGGAGTAATCACCAAAGTTTCAGCGGTACTATTAACAACATTGAGTTGAGCATAAATAAACTTACCATTATAACTTGCTGATATTATAGCTAATCCTTCGGTTAAGCCTTTAGCGATGACTTTATCACCAACGACACCAATACTCGCCACAGCCAGATTATCGCTATGCCAAGAAACTTGCTGAGTCACGTCAACTTGTAAGCCATTAGAGAAAATTGCAAATGCTTGATAACTCTGCTCCATATCAGTAAGTATAGTGCTCACACTGGGAGTAATACTGACACTAATAGCCCCAACTAATAACTGTGCACTGGCATTCAAATCGTGATAACTCGCAGAGATTGTCGCTAAACCATCCGTGATACCAGTCGCGACAACTCGATTACCCTCAACTAATAGGGTCGCAATACTGCTGTCATCTATAAACCAAGTAACTTTATCTGTGATATCAAGCTCACTACCATCAGTGAAGATCGCAATTGCTTTATAGCTTTGCTGACCGCTTACTAATACTGCTGATGTTTTAGGGCTAATCGTCAACTGGCTCACACATAAGTTGCCTTCCCCGCCACAACCACTTGGAAAGCCAGAATTACTGCCGTCACCACATGCGCTTAATAACAGCATCAATAATGATAAAATCAGATATTTGGGATGGGATATAGACATCATTATCGTTGTTCCTGCTGTGGCTGAATTATCGTTTGAGGAAGTAACACCTGAACACGGCGATTTAAATGCTTATGTTGTTCAGAAATTTTATCTGTCACAGGATATTGTTCACCGTAATGCTCCGCGATGATCTGCTGCGGTTTTACCCCATGTTCTGTAAGATATTGGGTAATACTGTCAGTACGACGTTTTGATAATGCTAAGTTATATTCACTACTTCCTTGAGAGTCAGAATAGCCTCGTAAAATGACAGTGGCCTGCGGGAATTGAATTAAGCGATTAATAATAATCTGCAAAGAATCGACGAAGAAAAGCTCGCTACTATCAAAGTTAAATAACACAGGAAAAGTGACTTCTTCCAATTCAATAGGCGTCGCTTTAATCACTGTATTTGTTACCGAATTTATGACTGTACTAGTGATAACCTCCGGTCTTGAACGTCCAAATTGATAGCTAATCCCAAGACTGGTTGCATGAGCGTTAGTACCACCAATATCATCATTACCTAGATGATGAAAGTACTCATATTGCAATCGAGCTTGCCAAGAATCACTTAATTGGTAAGTCATTCCCACGCCAAAAGAGGGTGACCAATCATCTGCTTTTATCGTAGAAAATGGGCCTTTATTTTCACCATGCCAATTAAATACACCTGCTTTTGCAAACAGCGCTAAATCAGCACCAAAATCAATCGAAGCCACGGATGAAAGATTTAGCCCTCGCATACTACCTTGATAAATATTTTTTTTTGAAGCTTCGAGATAAGTTGCTTCTGCTTTTCCTAAATCAATATAAGCCACTTCGAAAGCTAAATGATGATTAAATTGATAACCCGCAAAAAAGCTTGCCATTGTGCTGTTTTTATCGCAATCAATACTCCAAGACTCACAACCATGCTGATAATGATTTATGCCAATTTCACTACCCATATATAAATATGCTTCAGGTAAAGTGATTAACGTTTGAGGTTTATCTTCATCAATAAGCTGAGCGGGATTTTGTTGCTCTGCAGCATGGGTAACGCCGTAACACAATAAGGATAAAAGGATAAACTGTTTAGCAAGGTGAGTCTGGCGGAGTATTCTGTAAGGAAACATATTATTTTCCATGGTAATTAGGTAAAAATCTACTGGGATGAATTATAGAAAAGCTCAGGCTAATAGTACAATATAGATCACTAATGTCACATCTTAGATTTAACTAGTAAATATTTTTCCTTCAAACCTCCCTCCCTAACTCAACATGAATTGACTCATCAACTCACATCTGACTCATAAGCATGAAAAATGTTACTGAGATATCGGCAACCTCTTTGATCATGTAAGCACGATATTTGATGTATTCCATATTAATCAAATATTGTCGTAGAGCTTTAAAGGACACTTTTTATTTAACAAAATGACCGTGAATCTTAGGGAAAATAATGACAATAAATACAGCGTCATTGACGATAAAGTTAACTCGTTTTGGGATAGCTTTAGAGGCCACTAACAGGTGAGTGATTCACTAAAGAATTACCATAATTGCAGCGACGACCATGAGTTGCATGGTCGCTGCTTTAAATCTCACTCATAGGGATAGGGAAACGAGACTAGTCTGCTTTGATGACGGCTTGTTTTAGTATTTCTTTGTCATTTTTAAACACCACTAGCTCGCCTGGAGGGCTATCGCTGGTGCCTAAGACGGTGACATAACAATGATACTGGTATGGGTCGCTGCGAAATTGGAATGAATGATTCCCGCCGCTACCATCGAATACGAGTTTGCCTTTATTCAGCACTAGATCTGGCTTTTCGCTCAATGGCTTACCCTTTGCCCAAGCGGCATAACGGTATTGATCATTCCCCATATTATCGACACGAATCGTAAACTTAGCGGTTTCCCAAGTTAATTCTGGGCTCACAAACTCACTCACGCTCGCATGTAATCCCGTTTTTTGCTTAGCGATCAGCTCAGCTTTCAGTTTTGCCTCTGCGGGTGTTTGGTAGTTAATGGCTATGATCTTGCCATCTAAATCCAGCCATACTTCACCGCTGCCGAGCATAATGCCGCGCCAGCCCATAATCTGCCAATCAGCGTTAACCTTAGAATTAGCAATCAGTTCAATTAGTTGCGAATCGAATACTTGATCGAAACGTGCGACCATTTCCTGGGTATTTTGAATCGCTGGGATCGGATATTCACGTTTAAGTGGGTAAGCCAATCGCTTAACAATGGCTTCTGGATCGTTCGCCTTAGCCGCATCGATAAGCCCTTGCACCAGAGGAATATATTCCTTTGGCAAAGCCTCATCGGCGGCATTCACTGTGCTACTCAAACCCATAGCACCAAATATCAAGGCGGCATAACACGCGATTTGCATTAGTTTAGCTTGGCCGAAAACTGCTAATTTTATTGCCTTTAGTGGTGAGGCGAGTGACATCTTTATCCCTTACATCCAAACGTCTCTACTGAGACCAAAGGCAAAGAATAACATAAATGCACAGGACTAAAACCTAAGCTGATTGACGCAATGCCTGACTAAGCCGTCAGCAACAGGTTAGCGTAAATCGCCAGCGCGACTGACATAAAGATGACACCAATAATTGCATCGATAATCGGTGTCAGTCGCTGCAATTTAAGTTGCACCTGCGCCTTAGATAACATCACAGCCAAAAAGCCAAACCATGCCAGCGACAGCGATAACAACAAGATAGCGGAAGCGATTTTAGTGCTAGTGGTAACGCTTGGGGTAATCAAGGCCGAAAACAGCGTTAAGAAAAACACCAATGCTTTGGGATTCAATAGATTGGTATAAAGCCCAGTCAAAAAACCTTGCTTCTGTGACATAGTGCCACCTAAGCCATCAGCAATAGACGCCGCACCTTCAACGTCAGCAGAAATAGCATCAACATTTGTCCCAGCATTTGTACTGGCACTCGCTTTACGTTTAGCCAGTATCGCAAGGCCTGCACGCAGGGCACCAAAACCCATCCAAGCTAGGTAAGACGCACCCACAATTTGCACTAATAGATACAGAGTGTGTGAACTCTTAATAAGCAGACTCACGCCAGTCAGACTTAAAATCGTGTGGGCTAAAATGGCGATTGAAATCCCCACTGCGGCGGCAATCGCCGTGCTTCGCGACTGCTGAGTCGCAATCTTCACCATAATAGCGAAATCGGGTCCGGGGCTTATCAAGGCAACCGAGTGGATCACGGCCAAGGTGAGTAATAAAGATAAATCCATAGAGATGCGGCTCCGCAAAAAAGGTGATGAACGATAACTGAGGCTGCCAGTATGGCCATTTATCGCAGGGCTGAATTGTAATAAATTGCACGATTCTGTTTTATTCGAATTAGTGTTTTTGAACCAGTGACTTTAGAGGCAACCGTTTTCGAAATAACGGTTTCAAAGCAACGGCTTTAAAAGCTGCAACCTTCAACTCTGCAGCAATCGTCGAAAGACGGGGGAAACTAGAGCATACGTCGCTGAAATTGCACCGGCGATAATAGGAATGCCTGCTTAAAGGCTTTATTCAAATGGCTCTGGTCAAAAAATCCGAATTGCTGCGCCACATCCGCCACTAGAGCGCCATGACTTAAGGATTTTTTCGCCAACTCTAAACGCACCCGCTTGAGATAAGCATGGGGTGTCATCCCTGTTGCCTGTTTAAATTGCCGCAAAAACTGAAACTTACTTAAGCTCACTTCATTGGCTAAGGTTTCAAGCTGAGTATTATGCCAAGGCTCATCGTGAATTCGCTGCTTCACTAAGCTCACCTGCAACTTAGATAGCCCCTGCGGTTGATTCGGCTTAGTGATGCAAGATGAAACGCCGCTTGGGTAACGCTCCAGCAGCAGATGAATAAAGTTCAGTAGGTGGGACTCGCCCGCGAGCGCACTGCATTGGCCTTGGATTAATAGCTCGTGTAGCTGAATAAAGTATTGGTAAAGCATCGGGTCATCCACCATAGGCGCGCTGAAAAAGTGCTCCTTCAAGCCCAGTTCTTGGCTGACTTCATTCATGTATTCCACGGGGATCGACATGACTTTCACCCGATAACCGTCGGCATCGCGGCTCTGGCCATCGTGGGTTTCGTCAGGATTTAAGGTCGATAGACTGTGCTGACCAAGCTGATAACTACTGCCCTTATTCACAAACTGCTGCGCACCTTGGGTGACCACACCTAAGTGGTAATCCAGATGCACATGTTTATCAAAACTGAAATGAGTGAATTCCGCCTGACTCAGTTCTATACCTGATAAGCTGGGATGACGCCAATAGTTAATGTTTTCAACGGGTATTGCTGTACTCATCGCTCGCGGCTATTACCTATAACATCAGTTTTAACACTGGGAAAACTCAAATCCACTAGGGTTCATTTTAGCCTTCATTGTCAGCGCGGGAATAGTAAATTATTGCAGCCATATCGTTTGATGAAATGTGCGCATAGATTGGCACATTAACTAGCGCATGAATGGGTGTTCACATTAGCGCCGAAGAAAAACAAAAACGCCCAACTCTGTGGGCGCTTATAAATACGGACTGGCTTACGTTATAAGTTCTACTCAGCGCGAAGCTCGTCAGTATCACTTACACTTAATATCGATTAATGCGGATTAATGCGAATGGCTGCCGTGTCCGCCCTGGGCTTCAATAGATTGGCCTTCGCTGTTGTAAAAACCGCTACCGCCATGTTCAATAAAGCCTTGGTTGATCATCTTAGCGATAAAGGGATCGGACTCACTGTCACCAACATCGGCAAAATCAATATCTTGATAATCTTGGGTTAATACCACAAACGCATCGCTATCAAATGGCTCTACGCCCACCAGCTTGTAGGCTAGATTCGGTTGAGATTGACCTAAGATAAACTCAGCGGGCAGGCTGATGGCATCAATCCAAACAAGCTCACTCTCTAAGCCGTTAACCTTACCTTCAAAGCCTTGAGTCGTAAAACACGCCTCTTGCTTAGCTTGTGTCTTGGTCATGTGGGTCGGCAATGCTGGCGATACGACATGGTACAACTGGTCGCGATCGTGTTGAATGTTGAGTGCGCGCAAATCACCTTTACGGTAAGTCACAGAACGTTTTTCAGCGGGGAAATAACGCACGTACTCGCCATTGCTCGACCATTCTTCAAATGTTGATCCATCACGCTGAATAATAAAGTCTTGTCCATTACGGATGAGGGTCATTTGCCATTGCTGGCCCTTGCCATTGGTCACTTGATATTGAGCCTTTAAATGCTCGGCTTGTAGCGTTGGACACTGAGCCTCTTGCGCTGCCATAACAACATTGGGCAGAACTAAGCTGGATAACATTAGAGCCAATAGACGGTTTTTCATTAGACTTCTCACTTGCTGAACAGGGTAAACACTTAAGCTTTTGTAAACGCTTTGGTATGTTAAATCGTTAGGCTAAAGGCCGATGGATGACGTATGCCATCCATCGGCACTGCTTTTACTTAGCTACTACTGCACTATGTCTTACTGCACTATTTCTTACTTCACTATGCAGAGACTAAGCGGGTCTTACTTAACGGCAGCCGCTTCAGCTTTAGCCACTAAATTTGCCGCGCGGTTCATCACGTGGAAAATGTGGTTCTGCTCAACCGTACCTTGGATAAGATCCGAACTTGGGCCGCGGGCGAAAATCGCTACGTCTTCCCCAGCATGGGTCTCGTCACTTAATGGCACTAGCGCTTCTTGGTGGAATCCTGCACTTTGGGTATCAACAAAGTTCAAGTCCTTACGACCTGCATCCACTGGGAAGTTGTAACGCTCATCGCCACCTGTTGCTAATGACGCATAGCCCATGCCGTTAGCGTAACCGACTGTGGTATATGGTAAACCGTTAGCATCGGTAGAGTTAGTCACTTCAGCAACGCCGTTGGCGTCGTTCGACTTCACTAAACCTAGGATAGGGTTACCGCGAGTTGGATAACCTGCAATGGTGAACACATGGCTGTGATCCGCTGTAACCATTAACAAGGTATCGTTTGCCGAGGTTTTTTCCATCGCCACACGCACCGCTTCAGAAAGCGCAACTGTGTCATACAGCGCACGCGCCGCATTACCTGCATGGTGAGCGTGGTCGATACGGCCAGCTTCAACAATCAGCACGAAGCCTTTTGAGTTTTTCTTCAGAATATCAATCGACTTAGCCGTCATTTCCGCCAGTGATGGCTCGCCAGTCACGCCCGCTTCTTTACGGTCGTAGTCGTATTCCATGTGCGATGAGTTGAATAGGCCCAGCAAATGATCTGTGCTTGCCGCATCCACACTGAGGAAACCGTCCCTGTCTTGCACGTAAGCGGCGTTAGTGTATTTGCTCATCCACTCAGCAGTGAGATCGCGACCATCGTTACGCTTACCGGCTTTACCTTCTGGATCAACGGTCGTCTTAGGAATAAAGGCGCGGCGACCGCCACCCATCATCACGTTAAGACCGCTGCCGTAGTTAAAGTCGAGCATTTGCGCGGCGATATCTTTACAGCCATTAGTCACAGCTTCAGCTGGCAGGTTTGAATCGGCTTCCCAATCACGTTCTGGCACATGGGCGTAAGTCGCCGCAGGAGTTGCGTGGGTTAAACGCGCAGTCGTTACCACGCCCGTTGCCATTCCCGCCATCGCAGCAAGCTCAAGTGATGTCACGAGATTTTGATCTTTAGTCGAAGCACAGTTAGCACGTACTACGCCTTCAGCTTGTGAAATCACGCCCACGTCAGTTTTTACACCTGTCATCATCGCCGACATAGTGCCTGCAGAATCTGGCGTTTGGCCGTCGACGTTATAGGTTTTAGAAAGACCCACATACGGTAGAGTTTCGAAAGATAACGAGTTTTCTTCACCCGTTTTGCCTTTTAGCTGGCCTTCTAAAATACGTGCAGCAGTAATGGTTGATACACCCATACCGTCACCCACAAACAGGATCACGTTTTTAGCGGCGCCAACATCATTGTTAACCGTTAAGCCTTCGGCTTTGGTCACGCGAGCTTGTGCATCGACATACCACTGATTCACAGCAGTCCAGTCTTTACCGTTGCTACCGTTAGACCCATTTGATCCATTGCTACCCGGAGTGCCCGCGGCACCATTATCACCATCGCTACCGCATGCGGCTAAACCCAGCATGGCTGAAATCGCGACTACTAGTAATTTCTTATTCATTTTTTGCTCCAAAAGTGAGGACTCAGTAACTAATTCGGGATTAGTACTTAGTGCCGCCAAGCTGCTGCGCTTGGTTGATAATGTGGAAGATCACGTTCTGCTCAATCACGCCCTGAACCAGATTAGAACCTGGACCTCTGGCATGTAAGCTGATGTCTTCACCGGCGTGAGTCTCACTTTCCATTGGGATAAGCGCTTGTTGCATAAAATCTTTATCTTGCGTATCGACTGAGGTTAAGTCGTCACGCACACCCACCACAGCACCAGGGCCGTTGGTATAAGCCAGCGTGGTATAAGGCTTGTTGTCATTCGCTGTCGCTAATGTGCCATCGACGTTATGCACTAAACCTAAGATTGGGTTACCGCGTTTTGGGTAGCCTGCGATCGTGAACACATGGCTGTGATCCGCTGTTACCATGATCAAGGTATCGTCGCTGCTGGTTGCATCCATTGCCGCTTTCACTGCATTAGATAATTCAACCGCATCGGTCAGGGCACGGCTCGCATTGCCCGCATGGTGACCATGGTCGATACGGCCAGATTCAACGATCAGCAAGTAGCCTTTATCGTTCTTCTTCAATATGTCGAGGGATTTGGCGGTCATTTCAGTTAGTGATGGCTCACCACCTACGTCATCAGCGCGGTCTGCTTCGTATTCCATGTGTGATGGATTGAATAGGCCGAGTAAATGATCTGTGTTGGCGGCATCAATGGCGTCGAAGCCTTTTTTGTCCCACACGTAGGCAGATTTGCTGAAGTTATCGACCCAAGCTTTGGTTAAATCTTTGCCATCTTTACGTTTACCGGCTTTGTTCTCGCCATCTGTCACAGTTGTGGGTAGGAAGTAGCTACGGCCGCCACCTAATGCCACAGTTAACGAATTAGCTTCATCGCGCATCACCAATTGGCTGGCGATGTCAGTACAACCGTTCGCCACCGCTTCGGCAGGTAAGTTGAAATCGCCTTCCCAATCGCGCTCAGGTGACTTGGCATAGGTTGCCGCTGGCGTGGCGTGGGTTAAACGCGCCGTAGTGACTATGCCCGTTGATAACCCTTTGGCATTAGCAAGGTCGACCAGTGAAACAAGTTCATTGCCTTTTGAAGACAAACAGTTACCACGTAAGCTGGTATCTGAAATAGAGATAATACCCGCCTTGGTTTTAACGCCTGTCGCCATGGCTGTCATAGTGCCCGCAGAATCTGGCGTTTGTTGGTTAGTGTTATAGGTTTTCACTAACGCCGTGTGGGGGAACTGTTCGAAACTTAAGAAGTTTTCTTCGCCGCCTTGGTTGTCAGCTTTATCCTGCCCTTGCAGAATACGGGCTGCCGTTAGCGTCGAAATACTCATGCCGTCACCGACAAATAAAATCACATTTTTAGCGGTTTTTTTAGTGTCGACTTGGGCTTTAGCCACCACGTTTGCCGCACTGTCTTTAAACCACTGGCTGTCTGTTTGTGTTGCGGGTAGGACTGCAGCATGAGCCACAACCGTCATTAAGCTGCAGGAGATAGCTGCAGCGATCCGTTTAATATTCATCACGTTCATCACCGATTTATTATTGAGTGTATGAGGGTATTCCCTGTAGAGGCGACCCGATTTTCAGGCATTTATGTGACGAATAAGCGTGATTTGGATGGCGATTTTATTGCAGCTAAGTGTCAGATTTATTTCAACTAACAATATGCCAGACGTTAAGTTTGACCACCAGCATGGTGGCCAAACTGATCAAAGGATGGGGTAATCTTAGAAATGGTAACTCACGCTCACTCTCACCATACGCGGCTCAACAGGATGATAATGCTGATCTTCTACCCCTTCGGCGGCTTCACTAAGTAAGCGTGATTCATAGAAGTAATCTATGTCGTGATCTTTACTATCGAACACATTGAGTAGCTCAAGCTTAGTGTCGAAGCGGCGGAACTCGTATCCTAGCGCGAGGTTAACTAATGTGGTCGCATCGGCCTTGTGATCATTGAAACTGTCGAGCACCCGCTCGCCAAGGTGGCGCACGCGTACACTAGAATACAGGCCATCGCCGTCGGGTCGATAGGTAATGCCCGCACTGGCAACAAAAGGAACCGCGCCATCGATATACTTGCCCTCTTCGAGTTCATTTTCAGTAAATCTAGCATTGGTCCAAGCCAACTCCATATCGATACTGATGGCATCATTCAGCCAATAATAAGCCGTTAATTCAGCACCATAACGTTCAGATGCGCGACTCGGTTCAGTGTTACCTGCATCGCCGACAAACACGAGTTCTGAGTCTAATTGCAGATACCAAAGCGCGGCGGAGAAATTGATAAAGTCCCTATCATAATATTTCACCCCAAATTCGCCGCCATTGGAGCGCACGAGCAGATCGACTTTCTCGACCTCATCGCCACTCACGGGATCGACGCTAATGGTCGCACCACGGGCATCGTTCGAATGTAGCCCTTGGCCTGCATTCACATATAACTCAAGATTATCGCTCCACAAATAGGAAGCGCCCGCCTTAAGACTGAACATACCATCGGACGCATCGCCACTGTTCAGTGGATTATCACTGACGACCTGCACATCAAAATAGTCGTAACGCAGCCCAAGGTTGAAGCGCCATTGCTCTACGGGCAGCCACTCCACTTTGCCAAATATACCGCTCGACAACTCTTGCACGTCATCGAGCCTGACGGTATTCAGCCGTTGTCGCGCCTTAGTGTTATACAAACCCACTGCGCCAATATCGTCATAACGTACATCGCCGCCCACACTGTAATTCAGTTGAGTGCCGCCAAGGTAAGTCTGCCAGTCGCGTTTCAGATCGCCACCCCAAAGCGTACGCTCATCGACTTGTTCAAACTCATCGCCATTAACGGGGTCGTTTAAGAAGTAAGTAAAATTAGAGAATAAATTCATGGTCGAGCGAATGGCATACACATTTCCCTGCCAATCGCCCGCATCGTAATTGGCTGACACGCTATAGCGGCTTGAATCACCGCCGACGTCTTTATCTAACGATCCGTAAAAATCGATTAATCCAGAATCTACCGCACGGGCAGGGATCTGATCCGCCGAATTCCAGCTGTTGTCATAGGCCATCATAGTCACGCTCAAGTCACCCTCACCGAGCCGAGTTAAATAACGCCCCACCAAACTGACTTTACTCACATCCTCATTAATATCCGTCCACGGACCATCATAGGCTTGTACTTCACCGCCAAGAATAAACCGCCCCATATCAGTGTTTAACTCCTGCGTCGCCACAAGCCGCTGGTAACCATATTCCCCCAAAGTCACACCTACTTGGTTGTGGGGCAATTGATCGGCAAGCAGCAATTGGGCGGCACCCGCACCGGAAAAATCGGCCACCTCAGGATAATAAGCGCCTTTGGCATAACGGATCTCACCAATAAGTTCTGGGATCAAAAAGTTAAGATCCGTATAACCCTGACCATGCCCGTGGGTACGCATATTCACCGGCATGCCGTCGACGCGGGTATTAAAGTCAGTGCCATGGTCCAAGTTAAAGCCGCGTAAGAAATACTGATTCGCCTTACCTGAACCACTGTGCTGAGTGACTATCATCCCAGGAACAAATTCGAGGATTTCGCCGGTTCGTAATAGTGGTCGACTCTCGATTTCTGCCGCGCCGACTATCCCTTCAGATGCTGAAGTGCTGTGCCCTAAGGTATTAATTTGTCTGCCGCGCACCTCAAGGCGTTCAATATTGTCAGTCGCCGCATCAGCCATAACCACGCTGGATAAACTACAGAGAGGTAATAACCATGCCATTGATAACCAAAGTTTTGATAACCGTATTCCTGGTAGTTCACGTCCCGACTTCATCCCTTATTTCCTAGTACAAGTAATAGATGACGCCGATTTAACGCCTAATTCACACGGAAAAAGCCGATCGAGCTCAAACTCTGATGAGTAAAAAAACAGCAAAATACCGGCAAATGTTAATTCTATGTATTGTATCGCACATTTTTAAAGGCAAAAGGACAAAATGTCCGCCAGCAGATCACATTTCAACACCCTATTGATGCGAGTTCATGGAAACGAGTGATTTAACTTGAATAAAAATGAACCCATTTATTAGGCTAGCTATACTCTAGATAAATCAACACGTTTAGGGACAGGCTATGCAGCGACGGAGCAATATGCGCATTTTTTGGGGGGTGATAGTCCTATTCTTTTGTTTCTCAGTTCCTGCGATCTGTAAATCCACAGCAGAAACTACAACGGCGCTTGCAGCTAAACCTATTATTACCATGGCGTTTTATGAGGACCCCAAACACAACTTTTACTTTAAATGGGCTGAGCTGATATACACCCAAGCCTTTGAACGCTTAGGCTATGGCTTCGCCTATCAAGTGGTTCCTGCAGTTCGCGCCAGTATGATGGCAGACTCTGGAAAAGTGGATGGTGAACCGGGACGCGTATTTCATTATGGTGAAAAATTTACTAACCTCATTCGCATCGAAGAACCGGTTGTCGATACCCGTTTAATTGCCTTCGCACATAATCCCAACATCAAGATTACTAACTGGCAAGCACTGCAAAAGAGTCGATATAAGATCGAATACTATCGAGGCGTGTTCCTCGCAGAACAAAAGCTAAAGGGACTCATTCCAAAGGAACGCCTGACTGAATCCTCATCCCCTGTAAGCTCTTTTCGTAAAATACTCCGCGACCGGATCGATATCTATATTGATACGGAAGCAAGCTCATTGGATCTATTACAAACGCCAGAGTTTCAAGGTAGCGAGATCAGCGCGATTGCCACCCTAGAAGAACTCACCAGCTATGGTTACTTGAATAAACGTCACGCGGCACTCGCCGTTAATCTTGCTCGGGAGTTAAAACAGATGAAGCAAGAAGGCATATTTGAAACCTATAAACAGCAGGCAAAAAAATCACTTAATGATGCAGTGAATAATGGCGATGCCCCACAATAACTTAATCGGCATCGCCAATCTTGTTTCAATTATTTCATTGACTTAATTTCAAAGCGTTTTAGTGTTATCTAAAGTATGTCGCTGACATATATGGCTTAACTGACAGTACATGAATGAACTGGCAGTGTATTGCCCAACAAAGAGGCTGACCCACAACCAAACGGTATTTAGATTTAGCATGTGGAACAATCAACCTAAGGAACAGATGAATAGCAAAATAGTCCTCAAAAATTGCAGACAAATCGATTTACCCCTTCTCCCTAAGCTGCCCACTCTGAAGTGGTATTGCTGTGCTGGCCGTGGAGCATAAGGATGGGGACTCAGTTCGCACGCACCTTCGCTAGGTTACGGCAACGAACTCGTTCAACCGTTGCTAAGGTTTTATTAATCATCAGCATGTTCGTAGGGATCTGCATCGCGCTCGTCGCACTTGTGTATATTCAAGGCAATATATTTGATGGTGTACGCACCTATGTCCGCGGTGAAGGCTTGTGGGCCAAGGCGCAAAAAGATGCGGTACTTTATCTCACCCATTACTCTTACACCCAAAATGATGTGGACTTTCAGCGTTATCGTGCAGCGACGAGCGTCATGGAAGGTGATCATCAAGCTAGGCAAGCCTTACTCGCAACGCCAATCGATGAACAGGCCGCCAAACAGGGTTTTATTCAGGGCCTCAATGACGAACGGGATACCGACTCACTGATCTGGTTCTTCCGTCACTTTCAATCCAATGCCTATATGCGGCAAGCAATTCAGCTGTGGGGCTTAGCGGATCAACGCTTCGAGTTTGTAATGCAACTCGCTGAGAATATGCGTATTGAAATCAATCAACTGGGTGGCAGGCCCGAAATCCTCGCGCAATACCGCCAGCAATTGATTGATGCCAATGAAGAATTGCTTAGCCTAGAAATTGAATTTTCAGCAGTGCTCAGTGAAGGCGCACGTTGGGTAAAGCAAATGACCTGGTTGATTAGCCTTGGCGCCCTACTGCTGTTTATCAGTATTGGGATCTTCGCCAGTCGGCAGATCATTCGTAACATCGCCAAGTCTGAACGGCAGTTACTGATCAGTGAATCTCGCTTCACTAGCCTAAAAAACTCCGACACCATAGGGATTATTTCTTGGCAGCTCGATGGCACCCTCCATGATGCTAATGATCATTTCCTCAAGATGCTCAATTTTGACCGCGCGGATTTGACCTCAGGCTTAATCAACTGGCGCTCAATTACCCCACCTGAATATGAAACACGAGATGCCATTGCGATTGCAGAGTTAGAACAGTTTGGTCACTGCCAACAATATGAAAAACAACTTATCAGCAAGAGTGGTGCCTTAGTGCCTGTGATGTTAGCGGCCAGTTTTTTAAATGGCAGCAAATATGAAGGCGTGGCTTACTTTATGGATCTCACCGCCAGTAAACAGGCCGAAGATAAACTCAGGCTCGCGGCAACCGTGTTTAATGCCAGCACCGACGGCATAATGATCACCGATCCCCTGCTGAGTATTATTTCTATCAATCAAGCCTTTACTCATATTACTGGCTTTACCCAGCAGGATTTGCACGGCGATGCCAACCACTTCCTCAATGACGGGCACAATAGTGATGACGCCCGCCAAGCCATGCTAAATCTGCTACAACAGGGCGAGCAATGGCAGGGGGAATTACTCAAACAAGTTAAAACGGGCGACTTACTGCCGCTCAGTGTGCGCATCAATACAGTGCGCAATGAGCATGACCGCCTGACTCATTTTGTCATTGTGATTACCGACATTGCCGAACGCAAGGCAGAGGAGGAATATCTGCGTCATATCGCCCATCACGATGCCCTGACTAACCTGCCTAATCGTGTGTTATTCCACACTAAACTTGAACAAGCCATAGTGCACGCCCAACGGTCTGATGATATTTTTGCAATCCTTTTCTTAGACTTAGATAACTTTAAGCCAGTGAATGACCAGTTTGGTCACGATGTGGGAGATAAACTATTACAGGAAGTCGCGAAACGGCTTTCATCTGGGATTCGCCAAATGGATACCATCACTCGCCTCGGAGGCGATGAGTTTGTGATCCTGCTAGAACACCTTGCCAATACCCACAGAATCGGCCAACTGATCCCTCAGATAAGCCAAGCTATTTGCGCGCCCTACACTATCAATGGTCATCAAATCCATATCGGTGTCAGCGTCGGTTTGGCGATTTATCCAGAAAACGGCACAGATGCAAAAAGCCTGATCAATCATGCTGATCAGGCCATGTATTCGATGAAAAAAACCAATAAGACTCACCTGCAAAGCCTAGGTTAAGCCTTACTGGCTGGCGAGTTTACGCCAACGTAATCCATCACGAATCACCTCATACCCGGGGAACATAGCGGCAATCACTAGACTATAACTGAGCCATTTATCTAGCTGCAGTAACGTAAACATCCCCTGTAATTCGGTTCCTTGGCTCTGTACTTGGGTTTGTAATAGTGGCGAACTAAATGCCAGAAAGACTAAGAACAAGGCATAAGCAAGATTAATCCCCATATTCGCCAGTAACAATTCAGTGGTCCACACTCTGCAGCGTAACCGCCACAGACTATTGCCCATAGACAGCAAAATAATAGGGCTAAACCATTGCAGTAATTGCTGAGCATTGGCGCTAAAAATCACAGTGCGTGCGGCTAATTGCTCGCTACTCATCCACACAGAACACCAGATCACGAGCAAGAGGAAGAGATACGTCGCCAGATCGGCAAACACATCGCTTAAACTAATATGCTGCCAACCGGGGCCGACCTTTGGCAAATTCTGCGGCTGCCATTTTTGGCAATTGCTGCCAGATAGCGGTTTTCCTTGAGCCGAAAAGCTCCAAAAAGACAAGCCAATTGCAGTAAAGGCAAGACAAGCATCGCCGATAAAACCTTTGGCAATATGATGGATAAATCCGAATAGATTTCCCTCTGCCGAGCCCAGCCATTGAGTCGTGCCGCCTACCACCTGCAGCACAAATAAAACACCAAGCACCATGAAAAGTGTATGTTTAAAAAGCGGAATATCCTCAGAGGCAATAATAGGCACTGCCGGTACAAATTGCTGCGCGACCTTACAGGGATGACCCATTTGCTTTAATACATCGGCAATTTGCGATTCGGTCAATTCACCTTGCTCAGATAAGGCATCCAATTGGTCGCAGATATTGGCTTTTAATTCACGACCAATTTCCTGACGCTTGTTCTCGGGCAATTCACGCTGCACCGCGGCGATATAGCGATCGACTAATTCCATATCAAATCTCCTCTGCGCTCTCGTCTGAGCGGTTAATATCAGAGCCATTAGTGTCAGCGCTTTGCTCCAGCAAAAAAGCCAAGGCGCCATTAAGTTGCTGCCATTCATCGGTAAGTTGACTGAGTAACTCAGCCCCCAATGACGACAATTGGTAATAACGACGCTCACGCCCTTCGGCCTGTCGCCACTCACTATCCAACAATCCTTGATCGGCTAGGCGGCGCACTAAGGGATACAGAGTCCCCTCATCAATATCGATACCGCCTTCCTGCAACTGTTTGCGGAGCGAATAACCGTAATGGGGTTGTTTTAATAATCCCAGTACTGCCAACACTAATACCCCACGACGCAACTCGAGTCGCATTTTGACTAGCTGTGAACTTGTCATAGTCGAATTCCCATCCTGAACACTGTGTCACACACACTGTGCGCCACACAGCAAATACTATGCAGCACACAGTAATATTGCAAGTTTTTATTGCGCACTTTTTGCTCTCTATGTTCAAAATAAACACAAACACTTGTTTGTATTGAATTTAGAAAAATGCCAACCGTTTCTGCAGAGTGCTCACATTTCCTCTGTGCCATACACTCAAAGCAAATGACTCCCACATAAGCAAATTCAAGATAAAAAATTGCAAAACTTCCTATGCTTGAGTAACTTAGCATCCAACATTGAATAGCCGACTCGCCAACCTAAAAACGGTTTATTCCTCCAAGGGGATAAATCGGATCGACTCAAGTAAGTATTGATATTCAATAACTAAAACTATTAAGCCGTTAAATTAAGGACATAGAAAATGCTCATGGATAGAGGCGTGCTGGTACGCTGGAACGATGAAAAGGGATTTGGCTTTATTCAGCCTGAAAAAAACGCCGCCCAAGATGTGTTTATTCACATTTCGGTGCTAAAAAAGATGGCGAGAAAACCCATAGTGGGCGACAGCATTCTGTTTCAAACTGAAGTGCAAAATGACGGAAAAAGAAAAGCGGTTATCGCCTCGATTGAAGGCGTCGCGGTGGTAGCGGCAAGCTCAGCGCCACGCACCGATTCCCACTCTCATGTCCAATCACGCAATGAAAACTTCAATAACAAAAACAAAGCCCATTACCATAGCCCACGAAAATCTTCATTTAATACGATAATCCCGCTGCTAATAATCGTTGCCATAGTTATCTTTGGCTTTAAACAATACCAAGAATTTAATGAAGCTCCTGCAATCGATGAAGTACCAGTCCTCACAAATGAAGACATTCAGCCAATGCCCATGTACGAAACTAAAGTGAGAACTCAAACACCTGCAACGCCAAGATTCCAATGTGAAGCGGGTAAAACCCATTGCAGCCAGATGAGTTCCTGCGCAGAAGCGACATTCTATATCCAACATTGCCCCAATACTCAAATGGATGGTGACAATGATGGCATTCCCTGCGAGCGCCAGTGGTGCCGTTAGCGATACGACATATGTAAAGTTACGCGTGTAACCTTAAGCCTGAGCAGGTAGTAAAATGATAAGTAATCTAAAACAATGGCGAGATAGCCTGACAGGCATACAGCAAACCGGAGTGATTGCTGCCAGTATCGGGCTTCTCATGCTTGGCTTATTCTACCTTGGTCAATTTATCGGTAGTAGCGTGGTAAAAATGGGCTGGCTTTAACCCTAAAAACACGCAAACTAGCCCATTAATTCATACCCATAGCAACTTCCCAATGGCAACGCATGCACACTGATATCATCACGCAAATTGACTCACCAGAGATGCTTGAGTCTTTGTTAACCGAGCACGCAGCGGTGCTGTTGTTATTTGGCGCGCCGGACTGCGGTGTGTGCCAAACGCTCAAACCGAGAATTGCTGAGATGTTAGCGCAAGCGTTCCCGCTGATGCAGATGGCCTATATCGATTGCCAAGCCCAAGCTGAGATAGCGGCGAGCCACAATGTATTTACTCTGCCAGTGGTGGAATGTGTGTTCTATGGCAAAACCTTCGGACGGTTTTCTAAGGTATTTTCGTTAGCGGATATTCGAGGGGCGCTTGCCCGCCCCTATGGTTTACTCCAAAAAGCACCTGTAAGCGATTAGCACATATCAAGTATCGGAAGTTAAAAAACTCATTTCAGTGGCAAACTTTTGCACTTTGCAGCAACAAAAAAGCGCCACTAGGGCGCTTTCGGGATTTTCAACACTAAAACAATTACAAGCTCAGGCTATTATTGCTGCGGTCGGCGTCAGGTAATTTATGCTCGGGATCCAGTGTTGCCGTCTTCACGGGTTTAGTGACAGGTAAGACAATCGTTGGCGAAACACGGTGCATCCAGGTTTCAACCGGAATACGAAAATCCTCACTCGTCCCATCAATATATTGCAAACGCAGCGTGGCTGGCATGACCAACTTTTGTTTACTGGTCAAACTGATAGCTGTACCTTTGCCATGTTTGTCATCTACAGCTTTTACACCTGTGACTGCCATATCCAACTGCCAATTATTGAGATACCAGCCACGCCACCACCATGCGAGATCTTCACCAGCGGCGCTTTCCATAAAGCGGAAAAAGTCCGATGGCGTAGGATGCTTAAACGCCCAAGTAGCAATGTATTCTTTAAAGGCGGGATCGAATCTATCAGGCCCTAAAATCTGCTCACGCAGCAAGACCAGCCCTAAGGCACCTTTAAAGTAACTCACTGAATGGCGATAGGTTTCAGCAACCGCTTCCGAGGGTGCCATCAGAGTTGGCGCTTCTGCATCGGCCAACACAGACAAGATTTCATCCACAGGATTGCCGCCCTTAGGCGCATATTCGCTGTCGCGTTTAGGTGCAAACTCGCCTTGATTGAAAGCATCCGAGGCATACACATCGATAAAGGTATTAAACCCTTCGTCCATAAAGGCGTGGCGACGTTCGTCTGAGCCCACAATCATAGGGAACCAGTTGTGGCCGAGTTCATGGGCGGTGATCCAAAACAGCAGATCGTCCTTATCGTCCATGCCATCAAACACTATACCGGGATATTCCATGCCAGCGCCCTGACCGCCGAGGTTGACCGCCGCAGGCCAAGGATAAGGATACCATTGGGAAAAATGCTCAATATTGGCTTTCACATACTCAGTGGCGCGGTCCCACTTATTCGATCCCACACCTTCGGCGGGATAGGCGGACATCGCCAGCGACGCTTTGCCATTGGGTAGATTAATTCGCGCCGCATCAATCACAAACGCGGGCGATGCCGCAAAGGCCACATCGCGGGTGTGCTCCATACGGAAATGCCAATCTAAGGTTTTGCTCGCACTTGGGCGACTGTCGGTTTTAGCAAGATCCTCTAAAGTACGGATATACACAGTTTTATCACTTTGCTTGGCCGCGGCGAATCTCTGCTGCTCGGTTTTGGTTAGCACATCCTTAGGATTCACTAACTCGCCAGAACCCACCACCCAATAGTTACCCGGCACTGTGACCGTGTAATCTATGGTGCCGTATTCCAAGTAAAACTCAGAGCCTATGTAGGGATTGTTGTTCCAGCCATGGAGATCGTCATATACCGCCATGCGTGGAAACCACTGGGCGATTTCAAAAATCTTGCCATTAGTCGACGGCGTGACTGAAGTACGGCCGCCCCAAGTGCCGGGAACTTGATAGCTATAATCGATTTGCAGTTGTAGCTTGCCGCCGTTCGCCGCCAGAGGCTCGGCCAAGTCCACCCGCATGCGGGTATCATCGATTAAGAATTTAGCATCATAGCGTTTACCGCCAATCAAGACTGTGACCTTATCGAATTGATATCCATCGGTAAATTGACCACGACGCCATTCGGACGCCACAGTACTGCGGGAGTCCTTGCGGTACATGTTTTGATCTAACTGCACCCACAGCGTTGGTAAGGCATCTGGACTGTTATTGGTGTAAGTGATGACTTCTTTGCTGCTTAACTTATCGTTTTGCGTATCGATAGTGGCGTGCAAACTGTAATCAACGCGATTTTGCCAAAACATCGCACCGGGCTTGCCCGCGCCATTTCGCAGTGCCGTCGCGGGATAAGGCAGCGACAGCGGCGCAAATAAGGTTTGTGGATCAAAGTATGAAGGTTCGGAGGTGCTGGGCGCAGCAACGGCAAGCGCCGAGCAGCCAGCCCACAGGATGGCAGTTGCCCTGAGCCAATGAGGCATAGTGGAGATTCCTTTATTATTTTTAGATAGATGCACACAACAGCAGTAGCGCTTTAGACTGACGCTAAACATGGGCTATACGATATCAACTCAAGCCAAATGAGGCAGCCCTTAAAATGCCTTTGAGCGCCGAGGAATTGTTACAAAGGGTGTGCTGTACGGGTTACTACGAGTGAAATAGCAAGCTTGTGGCAGATAGCTAGTAATAGAGATCTGGTGGCAGATAGCTTGTAATAAAAGCTCAATGGGATGGCAAGCCTCAGGCTTTTCATCCCTGCTTTGCATAACAACACTTCCAACACCGATTTTCATTACACGCTCAGCAAACAGCTAAGTAGCCGTGACTCGCCAGCGGTTGCTGATGCTTGCTTGCTTGCTTGCTTGCTTGCTTGCTTGCTTGCTTGCTTGCTTGCTTGCTTGCTTGTTAAGACTGGCTCAATCCTTGGACTCGCTATCACTCACCTGCACCGAATAACCGTCGCCCTGCTTAATAAAATCCACGAAATGATGGATAGCGGGCAGCGCATCTTCCCTATGGTGCGACACGTACAGCAATTGGCTCAGATGATGCTCGGCTATCATCTCCAACGCCCGCATCACTAAGGTGCGATTGATAAAATCTAAGCCCTGATACGGCTCATCTAAAATCAGTAATAAGGGCTGTTTAATCAAGGCGCGACCAATAAGCAATAACCGCTGCTGCCCATAATCGAGCTTCTTAAAGCTGGTGCTTGCCAGCCCTGTCATGTGCAAAATGGCTAACCATTCCTTCGCCAAATCCAGCTGAGGTTTAGTGGGTTTCTGGTACAGACCAATAGAGTCAAAAAAGCCTGAAAGCAGCACATCTAATGCCGAGCAACTGACGCGATATTGCAAGTGCAGCGCCGACGACACTATGCCAATCCGTTGTTTAATCTGCCAAATACTCTCGCCGCTTCCGCGAGGTCGGCCAAAGAGTGTGATGTCGTTGCTATAGCATTGGGGATGGTCGCCTAAAATCAGCCCTAGCAAAGTGCTTTTGCCGCAGCCATTTGGGCCGCGAACTTGCCAATGTTGCCCCGCCTCGATGCGCCAATTCACGCCACTGAAAATCAGCCCACTGACATATTCCACTTTGCCATTTTTAATCTCGACCAGAGGATCAAACGCCTCTGCGTTGTGTCTTTGCCGCTCCATCAAGGCCAAGAGTTCATCACTACGCTGCGCCGATAACGCATTCAACTGCGCCATCACAGGATGATTGTGCCATTGCTCAATCGACATCGACGGGCTGAGTTTGTGCACACTCTGCCCCGATTTGAGCATCTCGCCATTAAACAGCGCCACATGGCTGATACACGGCGGCAATTCTTCTTGGCGCGAGGTGATGATCAGCAACTGAGTATGCTCAGCCACTTCACTCAGCAGCTCAGATAAGCTCGCCTGATGTTCAACATCGAGCCCAGCATAAGGGTCATCTAAGATCAGCAATTGCGGTAATATTGCCAGCGCACGCGCCAGCATAACTCGGCGCGTTTCGCCCGTAGATAACTGCCGAAAACCACGCAGGCGCAGCGGCTCAAGCCCAACCTTTTGTAATAGTGGCGCGAGTTGTGCGGCATCTTGGCAGCATTCCAACACTAAGGATTCGACACTCGAACCGTAATCCAACTCGTCTTTTTCTAACTCGCGCTCCAGCAACGCTTGCTGCAACCCAAGTGACACCCAGCCGATACGTTGCGGCAGGCCAGCAATCGTCCCTTCATTGGGCTGAATATCACCGGTTAATATTCGCCCGAGCAAGGAACCACAATAGCTGTCGGTCGCGAAAATCGCCCAATGTTCAGCGGGATGCAGTTGCCACTCATCGACGACCAGCACCTCATTATCACGCCCATATCGCAACTGTTTAACCACAATACTTTTGTCTTGGTTCGCGACAACATCAAGCATAACCACAGTTCCTTTCTATTTTTAAGGGATGATAAAAGCGGCATGGCGCAGCTCCGCACTATCTAATGCAACAAATATCCACAGCCATAATATCTAGAGCCACAATACCCAGTGCAACGACTCAAGATGCACAACTGTCGCGCAGGTTTTTATCGGCAGACTTTTGAGGAATACATCACCAGAGTAAAGCTTATTGGGGATAAAATCTAATGCGCTTAATGGCATAGGCAAGGCGTGGCAAAATCCAACGGGTACGCATGTGTGGGGCAACCACTCTGGCAGAATTGTGATAAAATCGGCACCTGTTTAACTTTCATATCAACAAGGTAATGCAATGAATCCCATTATTGCCATCTTAAAAGAACACAACGTAAGTGACACTAAGATCCAAGAACTGTTTCAAACATTAACCGAAAATCCATTAATGGCGATGGGTACGCTCGGTCAATTAGGCATCCCAGCCGAAAAACTACAACAACTGCTGGGGCTAGTGATGCAGAAACCGGCCTTGATCAAAGAAGCTGTGCTTGAACTCGGTTTGGATTTCTCAAAAGTAGAAGCCGCAAAAGCCCAGTTACAAAAATAAGCGCAGACTGTTCAAGTTTGTAGCCATCGTGCGCTAGGGGAATGCGCGTAACTCAGCTCCCCTAGCGAATGTTAAAACCACTAAACCTCAATTTAACTAAATCTCACAGTAACTAAATCTTGCAGCAGCTGGGTAAAATCCGTCGCACTATTGAGCGCCTTATCCACATAGCTATCGCCCATCACAGCACGACGCACCTCAAGACCCTTCTCGTATTGCTCTTCGTTCATCGATGCACCCTTTTTGTTATGTAATTAAGCTATGTGATTAAGCGAGTGATTAGACTTATTGAACCGCCGCCAAAAACACGGCCCAGCAAAAACATAACATAGGATTATTAGATTTCGATGCTTATTTGCGGCCTAACGGCTCAGATGGGACATCACTTTCCCCGAGCCTGCGCCATCATCCATGATGTCGCCACGGCCCCACTCAAACAACTAAGAGCTATCTGCGTATTTCGACAACTTCGCCGGGGAAGGTGTATCTCTTTTATATTTGGTGTTGCTTGCGAGTCATGTAAAGCAAACAGAATTATGCCTACCATCCCTTTTATAAAATTTAACAATGGGTGGCCAGTTAAATTCTGTGAGCAAAATTTTAAAACTAATATAATGTCAAATAAAGGTTATATTAAGTGAACATTTTTTGCTGTAGGTCCTTTTACCCCATGGCTTGGAGAAAACCCCACGCGCGCCCCTCTATAATCACCTTTATTATCTAGTACTTCATGTGGGTTAACTTCACCTCGGTGGAAGAAATATTCTTTATTATCATCACCAGTTATAAAACCAAATGATAGCTTTCCATTTTTTATACGAATATCTTTTATACAACCTTTAAAAAAACTTAGTTCATCAGAATATTCATTAACTTGCTCACCTATTAAATCTTCAATAATAGTCTCAATTTTTTGTTTATTTTGAGAATGTAACATTGTTAGTGAAGCGGATAAATATCCTCTTATATGATTTTTATCATGAACACTAAATATAACTCTGTAATCATCAAGTAATTTTATTGCGGCATTAGTTTGTGTAAGGTTAGTGTTTTTCATATCTATTCGATCACAAAGTATAATAATCTGGCTAAATAAAGATAGCGATCTTTCATCATAATTCTCGCTATTAAACATTTCATGGAATAGCTCGAATATTCTCTTTACAATATCATTTGATTTAGGTAGGTCACTATCAACTAGCAGCCTCTCCGCATACCTTTTGTAGCAACTTATTAATTGTTGATAAGTACTTATTCTAAATTTTCTATGAGAGTTTTTACGTTGAACGGGGAGAATCTCTTCATATAAACTTATTGCTTCTTTATAATCTCCCATTCTTGTAAGAATTAAAGCTTTAAATGATATAAGAGACTCATCTTTTTCTTTCAATTTTATTGCTCTATCAATCTGCTCTAAGGCATATGGAAAATCTTCTTCTTGCACTAAAAATTGAGCAAAAGAATAGTAAGCGATTACGGACTCAGAGTTATACTCTATTGCAGCTTCATACTCTGATTCAGCTTTATAAGGACTTGAGCTTAATAATTGAGCATTGATACGATAGGACTCTGAAAAGCTAGGCATCATTCCTTTCGCTTTCTGAATATGAATTAATGCTTCTTCATATACACCACCGCTCTTTGAAATACTTAATGCTTGCTTAAGAAAAACTGCGCAAATCTTTTCATCACGATTGTTTGCGTGAATGTTTGTGATATCTAGATGATAATGGCTTCGTTCTGTAGAGTTTTCTTCAATATGCCTTCGTAGCTCTTTATTTTTTTGTCTTACATCGGCATGAAAACTGTCCTCTATTGACGATATTGATGATAAGTAATCACTTGCTATATCTGTTAGAGCATATGTTCTTATTCCCTTGTTTTCTTTTGAGTCATGTAAATCTGACTTTAACATACTTGAATTATTTAGGTTATGTAAACTTTCAGCTATTTCCAACTCATCCTTATTACTTAAAATATACCTTAGTTCAACAGCTGTAACGCTATTTCTCAAGCAAGCTATAGTTTTTATAATTTCTAGCTCAACAGTTGTTAATTTATTATATAAGTTTTCAAAACAAAACTTTAGAGCTTCTTTATAACTAAGTGAATCTTTACTTAATAATTCGTCTTGTTGTTTTCCTGATCCAACACCTAACACATACCATTTTATTAGCAATGGATTATAATACAATTTCTTAACCAAATTCTCCAAGGAAGATGTTTTTCTTTTCTTTAACGACTCAATATTTAATAATGTTGATAGTTTTCTGATTAAATCAATAGATGACTTTTCATCTAAACTATCTAGTTTGTATCTATATTCAATTTCTCCTAAACCAATTCTTGTTGTGATTAATACTTTTGAACCGTTTGGAATCCCAGCTAAAAAATCTCTTATATCATGCTGCTCAATTGTTTCCAAATTATCAATACATAGGAGTATTTTAAACTCAGACATGTAAAGTGATATTTCTTCTAGTAAATCAGAAATAGATAACTTTGTATTTAAACCTATATTATCTCCAATATCTTGAAATAACCCTAATGTAGAAACAATCGCATCTCTTAACTGTATAACTCCAGAATTAGTTAATCTATTAGCTTTTAGTGTAACCCACACAACCATGTCATAGATATTTTCACCAGAGTTTTCTACTCTTTCTAAAACATCATAGAGGCATCTTAAAGCTAAAGCTGTTTTACCAACTCCACCCTCTCCAATTAATGAAATTACACGGGTGTGAGAATAAATTAAATCGTTTATTGCAATCCTCTCATTTTTACGACCTAAAAATCCTGTATCATCAAACTCAGGCAAAGGTAAATTGTTATAAATATTTACTTTATTAGATTTCCAGTAAGAAGGTATTTGCAAAGACAAAGCGAATGCTGGATTATTAAGATTTTCTAATGCCTCATTTATATTAGTCCACCAATGCTGACTTCCAATTTTCTTTATTACTATTGAGAACTCCGTTAGATCATTAATGTCATTATATTCTAGAGGTCTTGAGTGACAAGTTCTATTTCTAGTTTGTATTAAGTTATTCAAGCCTTCTATAATTCTTTCAACCTCTATTTTATCAATAGTATTTTGAACATTTTTGTTCTTTGAAAGTATCTTTGCAAGGTCGGAGAAATCACTAAATTCAATTAAATCTATAATAGGCTGTTTATCACAAAAGTTTTCTTTAAAATGGATTTTAAACCTTTCCTTCGCATTACTCGATACATCATTAGGAATATCTAATTTATTGGTTGTGTCCATAATTGCAATTATGTGTCTTAAATCGCTTTCAATTGCCGACACTAAAGAAAAGCAAGTCATCCTTGTTGCAAATGTTCTTGACCCCATAACAAAATCCTTCTATCTATTTCTAATTACATAATATTGTTATGTATTCTACACGAAGGTTGGTTTCTTTTAATACTTTTCTTTTAGTACACTTATTGACAGAACTCCATAGTAATAACATGGCTATATATGGACGCTCCCGGTGAGTCAAGGCCGACGAAAATGGAACAGGAATATCTCTTTTGAGATTAACAGCCGATACCGAGGCTACAGAAGTTCACCCTCCCCTGCGAAGTTGCTGAAGGGCGCTGAAGACTCTTTATTGAAAGAATGGCGTGTGACGCAGACAGGACGTCTGCGTAGTTTTCGGGGAAGGGGCGAATGAAAATCGGTGATTTTTGTGCTTATAAGCGAGATGCAGGGACTGCCGAACTGGATGGCTTTGCATGGATGTAAAGCACATCCATCGGAAGCGTTAGCGATTTTCGAATAAGCACGAAGCCCTGCTTTATAAATAGAGAGTCAATGCATGTAACTTCGCTAGGGACGTCTTGGCTGCTTGTGAAAACAATAGCAAGGAGGATAGGATGAGCAGTCCTCCTAGATCAGGTGTGGGGTGAAGCCCCACGACTTTGATTCATCTCGGCCGTAAGGCCGCAATAACTAACAATATAGAAAGATGGGACAGTCACAAATCTCCGAAGATTAACAGCCAACACTGTGGCTAAAGAAGTTCTCCCTCCAACGAAATTACCGCTGGGTGATAAGATGTAGCTAGAGCTACACTTCCACATCCCTGACCTCGGCGGCAAAACTAAGGTAACGATCACATCTCGCCAGCAACTGCGCTTTGTAATGAGCCACAAATACTGTTTCACTCTCATCGAGAGCCGGGAGCATTGAAACCACCTCAGTTATTGCCTGCGGTATTCTTCGCGCTATTGTCGTTAAGTTACTGATTAATAGATTTCTTGGTAAACCTAAGCCATCAATAAATGCGGCCAATTGATACGCGTAAATGCTGTTTGGATCAAATTCGTCATCGATTGCCATCGCAAGCTGTTGTTCAAAATCCTCATACATAGCCACGCTGACCAAATCGTACCAAGGAGTTGGCTCCATTCCGCTTGGCGTCATAAAAAACGAATAGTTTTTACCGTGTGCATCGGCATTGCCGGTCAGTAAATTGAACAGCGCCCATTGCAACATGTCTTGCTTAGCAGCCACTGGATTGCGACATTTTACAGCAAGACTAAAGAGCCTGTTAAAACTTACCCCTTCACGAATATCTTTAACATCACGCCCTGAACCAAAATTACGTTCATATTTTTTGCTAACACTAAAACCAAGTGCTTGGCAGCTATCGACAATATGCCTTCTTAATACCCTTTGCTCATTTGGCATATAACGTCGGTCAAAGCGTTCGACACAGAGTACTTTGTAATCTCCAAAATGAACGATATCAACATTAGCCACATTCATTCCAATCGCCTTGGCTAAGCGCATCGTCATAAATTCATTGAGCACTAAATGGCGATATTTTTCGAATTTAACAATATGGGTAGATGACAGTGCGCCTTCGGCAAATGCAAATTCTTCACCGTTATAAAACAGGTTTAATTTAGGTTGCACACCCGCAACCGACAGTCGAGGTTTGCCGTCCCAAATTTCCATCGGCCACATTGTGGGATCTTCAATTCGCTGAATAACTTCTTCAGCCTTAATTGGCCGTAATTGTGTTTCAGGCAGCAAAGTCCCTTTAGGAACAAAAGCAACAGCACCAGCGGTATCGAGACCAATGGCGCGGATCAAGGCAAAGGTATTCCCCTTGGAGACGCCAAGCGATTCAATTAGATAATCTAATCCTTTGTTTTCCGGTAATAAGTTAACCAAAAACATCGATATCTGACTGCTACTTCCTGTGCCATCTAAGGGAATTGTTGGGGATAGTGGGAATCCACTTTGTTGCCAGTCTTTGGTGTAATGTACGGCAAAGGTGTCGGTCGTCGCATCAAAGGATAACTCCCCGATAATTAAATCACCGAGGTGCATCTCTAACGTGAGCTTTTTGGAAGTACTCATAGGTTAATACCAGCCGTTAGTTTCGGTGTCGCTGGTTTGAGCCGAAACGATCTCAATCCCCAGACCATCAAGGATTTTGAATACTGTTGAGATATAAACATCCTCACCTTTTTCAACTCGGATCAGCGTTTTTTTGGTTACGCCGCACAGCATGGCTGCCACGTCTTGAGTAAGAGCAGCACTTTTCCTTCGTTCTTTAATTAACAAGCCGAGGGATTGTTGATTTAGCGGTGATGCCATCATCATCTCCAAAAGTGTAACTTCATACACCTTAGTCCTAAAACCAGCCCCATTCAATATAAAAGTGTACAGAACTACACTTTTGGATTGTTGAAAATGATAAGCCACCAAAAAGTGTACAATGTTACACTTTCATGGCCATTTCAGTGCTTAAATTCCAAAAAGTGTAGGTAAGTACACCTGAAACTTGCCCAAGCTACCAGACCAAAAACAAAACCCCGACACTGTTTCCAGTATCGGGGTTTTCTTTTACAAGAACTTTGGTTTGAGGCTTTTAGGCTCCAGACCAGCAAAGTATCTTACGTAGGATAAATCGAGTTAGAACAAGGCGCTTTACCACGACGTTTAGCTTTCTTAAACGAGTGGTGAAGCAACGCAGTTATCACCGATTTAGACCAGTAAGATTACATCATGCCGCCCATTCCGCCCATGCCACCCATACCGCCCATATCTTGGCTAGCATTTTGTGGAATTTCAGCAACCATAGCTTCTGTAGTGATCATCAGACCTGCGATTGACGCAGCGAATTGCAATGCACAACGGGTCACTTTAGTTGGGTCAAGGATACCCATTTCTAACATGTCACCGTAAGTGTCGTTGCCGGCGTTGTAACCATAGTTACCGCTGCCGTTCTTCACTGTGTTAGCAACAACTGACGCTTCTTCACCCGCGTTTGTGGCGATTTGACGCAGTGGCGCTTCCATTGCACGCAGTGCGATAACCACACCGTGTTTTTGGTCTTCGTTTAATACTTCAACTTCAGCGATCTTAGAAGCTACGCGAACCAGAGCAACACCGCCGCCAGGAACCACGCCTTCTTCTACCGCAGCGCGAGTTGCATGCAGAGCATCTTCAACGCGGGCTTTTTTCTCTTTCATTTCAACTTCAGTCGCTGCGCCAACTTTGATGACTGCTACGCCGCCAGCTAGTTTAGCCATACGCTCTTGCAGTTTTTCTTTGTCGTAGTCAGAAGTTGATTCTTCAACTTGTTGTTTGATTTGGCTTACACGAGCAGCAATTTGTGTTTGCTCGCCGTTACCATCGATGATGGTGGTGTTGTCTTTAGTGATCACAACACGCTTAGCTGTACCTAAATCTTCCAGGGTTGCTTTTTCAAGCTCTAGGCCGATTTCTTCAGCAATAACAGTACCGCCAGTCAGGATTGCTACGTCTTGCAGCATTGCCTTACGACGATCGCCAAAGCCAGGTGCTTTAACGGCAGCCACTTTCACGATACCGCGCATGTTGTTCACAACTAAAGTTGCTAATGCTTCGCCTTCAACGTCTTCAGCAACGATAAGCAATGGCTTACCGGTTTTTGCCAGACCTTCAAGGATAGGTAACAGTTCGCGAATGTTAGAGATTTTCTTGTCTACTAACAGTACGAATGGGTGATCTAATTCAACGCTGCCAGTTTCTGGCTTGTTGATGAAGTATGGAGATAGGTAGCCACGGTCAAACTGCATACCTTCTACTACGTCCAATTCGTTTTCTAACGCTTGGCCTTCTTCAACTGTGATCACGCCTTCTTTGCCGACTTTTTCCATCGCAGTTGCGATGATTTCGCCGATAGATTCGTCAGAGTTTGCAGAGATAGTCGCAACTTGTGCAATCGCTTTTGAATCTGCACAAGGTTGTGATAAGGCTTTTAATTCAGCAACTGCAGCGATAACAGCTTTGTCGATACCGCGCTTCAGATCCATTGGGTTCATACCGGCTGCAACGGCTTTTAAGCCTTCAACAACAATGGCTTGAGCCAGTACAGTTGCAGTAGTAGTACCATCACCGGCGGCGTCGTTGGCTTTAGAAGCAACTTCTTTCACCATTTGCGCGCCCATGTTTTCGAATTTGTCTTCTAACTCGATTTCTTTGGCAACAGACACACCGTCTTTAGTGATCAGTGGTGAGCCAAAGCTTTTGTCTAATACCACGTTACGGCCTTTAGGGCCTAAGGTCACTTTCACTGCGTTTGCGAGAATGTTTACGCCAGCCAGCATTCTTACGCGAGCGTCATTACCAAATACAACTTCTTTAGCTGCCATCTTGATTATCCTTTAAATTTTTAATGATTAATTGGAATGTCGAATTGATGCTGAGGATTAACCCACTACTGCCATCAGGTCAGCTTCCGACAGGATCAAAACTTCTTGTCCGTCGATTTTTTCTTTCTTAACGCCGTAACCTTCATTGAAGATCACCACGTCACCCACTTTGACATCCAGTGGTTTAACTGTGCCATTTTCTAAGATACGGCCATTGCCCACAGCAAGGATTTCACCGCGAGTTGATTTTTCAGCGGCGCTACCGGTCAGTACTATGCCACCCGCTGATGTTGATTCAACTTCTAGACGCTTAACGATTACGCGGTCATGTAATGGACGAATATTCATCTATGAACTCTCCTAATGATTTGATGCCCTACAATCGAGCCTATTTGTGATTAAAAAAACAGACACCTGAGTCTGCTCTTTTGCTGTCTGAGATATGGGGCTGATAGTGTCGAGATCCAAGGGCATTTATAAAAAAAACTTCAATTTTTTGATGTCGGTTTTTTCAAGTCCGCACAATCCTGCTAGAATCTCGCCTCCGCTCGCTAACAAGGCACTATTTTTCCATGAAAGACAGACACGGGCTGCTCACCGCGCCAATTGGTCGTGTACTGCTCAACATGAGCCTCCCCAACTTAATTGGCATTATGACCATTCTAGGTTTCAGCCTCGCTGACACTTTTTTTATCAGCCAATTGGGCACCGAAGCCTTAGCCGCCATCAGTTTTACCTTTCCGGTGACCTTAGTGATCTCGAGTATCGCCATTGGTATTGGTGCTGGAGTCTCGACCAATTTAGGCCGACTTATCGGCTCGGGTAATGCCCACAAGGCCAAAGTATTCTTGCATGATGCCTTATTACTGACCTTTGGCTTGATTGCCAGTTTAGCCGCCCTGGGTAGCATTTTTATCGAGCCACTGTTTCGCTTACTCGGGGCAAACGATGACAGCTTGCCACTGATCCACGACTATATGATTTACTGGTATGTCGGTGCGCCGCTGCTGGTGTTGTTGATGGTGGGCAATCAGGGCTTACGTTCCACCGGTGATACCCGCTCGCCTGCGATGATTATGGCGCTAGCGGCAGTCATTAACCTTATCCTCGATCCATTACTTATCTTCGGTATTGGGCCGTTTCCGCGCTTAGAAATCCAAGGCGCCGCGATAGCAACCCTATTCGCTTGGTTGATTGCCTTATCTTTGTCGGGCTATTTGTTGATTGTTAGGCGCAAGATGCTCGAATGGGCGGCCTTTGACATCGACAGAATGCGCGCCAACTGGACTAAATTAGCCCATATCGCCCAACCCGCCGCCTTGATGAATTTAATCAATCCATTAGCCAATGCCGTTATCATGGCGATGTTGGCGCATATCGACCATAGCGCAGTGGCAGCCTTTGGGGCTGGGACTCGCTTAGAGTCAGTGCTGTTAATAGTAGTGATGGCACTGTCGTCGAGCCTAATGCCCTTTATCGCGCAAAACTTAGGGGCAGGACAGCCACAAAGAGCGAAAGAAGCCCTGCTATTATCGATAAAATTTATTTTTGTTTTCCAAACCTTACTCTATATCCCGCTGATCTTTTTAGCTGAGCCTATTGCGCACTTATTCAGTACCGATCCGCTGGTGATCGAGTGGTTGAGTTTTTACATCTTAGTGCTGCCCTGCGCCTACGGCCCTTTGGGCATAGTGATTATTGTGGCGACCTCGCTCAATGCTTACCACAGACCTATGAGTTCACTGGTGATCAACCTGTGCCGCTTAGTGCTACTTATGCTGCCGCTGGCGGCTTTAGGATCCTATATAGGTGACGTTAAAGGCCTGCTGCTGGCGCTGCCTGTGACCAATATTTTGATGGGGATTGCCTGTTACTGGCTGGCGCAGCGGATCTGTGAACCGACAAAGGTCACAACCGCTAACGCCATGAGCTAAAGGGAAACGAGTTCGATTTTTTGCCTAGAAAGTGGCAAAACATCATCTGAAAACGCTTCTGAAGAGGCTTTGCAGGATCGACGTGGGCCTTGCTCGCTCATGTTGATCGGCACGCCATTTGGCACTAACTCTTGCATTATGTAGTCGATAAAGCGTCGACAGGCTAAACTCACGTAACGTCTTGATGGATAAGCTAAGAAACATTCGCCTTGATGGGGCTGGATTTCAGGTAACAGAGTCACTAGCTCACCGCTTTGCACATATTCATCCACGACTTCAGCAGGCGCATACACGATACCGCGCCCTTGCAATCCAAACTCAACCGCCACTTCAATACTGTTCGAGCAGAAATTGCCTCTGACTCTCACCTCTTGTTCTGAACCGATAAATAACTCATTAAAAATTTTGCCGTTGGATAAACGGAACATAGACACATTATGCGCTTCAATCTCTTTCGGTGTTTTAGGTGTGCCGTGTACCGCTAAATATTGCGGACTGGCGTAAAAACGTAAGTCAGTGGTAAAAATCGGCCGCACCACTAAATCTAAGGTATCCAACGCAGGCTCAACCACAAAGGCCACATCGAGATTATGTTTCACCATATCGACGGATTCTGAGCTGCTGATGACTTCTAAGGTGAGTTTTGGGTGCATATCCATAAAGCGGAAAATGGCTTGCATCAAGATTTTCATGCTATGGATGGGGAACATTTGAATGCGCAGATGCCCGCTGATCTCAGCATCATCATTGGTCATTTCGAATAGGGTTTCATCGAGCTGGGCCAGAATGTTTTGCGAGCGCTGGTAAAAATGGCTACCTGCAGACGTGAGCGTCATGGAGCGGCTCTGGCGGTGGAACAATTTAATATTCAGCTCATCTTCCAAGGCTTGCAAACGCCGACTGACAGTCGATTTGGGCAAGTTAAGCAAATCAGCCGCTTCAATCAAACTACCGGTTTCAGCAATTCTGTGGAATAACGCTAAGTCCTCTGTCTTCATTTTGACCTTAAGTTCAATCTCATTATGTGGGACTGATAATCCCAAAGTATCCCGTTTATTGCAACTACTTTAGCTGGTATCTTCGCGCCCAGAAATGCTGACAACTTGTTAACTAGGAAATCGCCACCATGAAATCATATCGACTCTTGCAACTGGCAATGCTGCTTCCAGCCCTGCTCAGTGGTTGTTCGCCTGCGGAAAGTTCAGTACAAGTGGACACTGTCCGTCCGGTTAAACTGTTTGAAGTGCTCAACGTAGAAGCTGGAGATTTTAGAACATTTCCTGCCCGCGTTGCCGCTAACAGCCGCGCCGAATTGTCGTTCCGTATTTCAGGGCAATTAACCGAACTGACATTAGTCGAAGGCCAAAGAGTCGCTCAAGGTAGCCTGCTCGCCCAGCTTGACGACAGGGATGCCAAAAATAACTTAATGACCCGTGAGGCCGAGCACGAACTGTTAGCCGCCGACTTTAAACGTAAGGTCGAGCTGCTCAATCGTAAGCTGATTTCACAATCTGAGTTTGATAGTACGCAGGCGCAGCTCAAATCGGCCAAGGCCGCCCTTGCGGCAGCACGCGATCAGCTGAGTTACACCCGCTTAACCGCGCCCTTTAGCGGCACGATTGCTAAACGTTTAGTGGATAACCACCAAATCGTGCAGGCCAATCAAGGGGTGTTAACACTGCAAAACAACAACTTGCTCGATGTGAGCATTCAAGTGCCCGAGGCGATGGCGGCGGGGTTAAAGCAATATACAGATCAAGCTCACTTTACGGCTAAGGTGCGTTTTAGCGCCTTTCCCGAGCAGAGTTTCGACGCCAAATTTAAAGAATACTCCACCCAAGTCACCCCAGGTACTCAAGCCTATGAAGTGGTATTTTCATTGCCTCAACCCCAAGATATTCAATTACTTCCTGGGATGAGCGCCGAGTTAACCTTAGCCTTAGTTAAAGATCCAAGCGCCCTTGCATCCAGCATAGTGCCCGTAACCGCCATCGATAAACGCGATCAAGATGGCCAAGTGCAAGTGTGGGTTTATCAAACCCAATCGGGTGAAGTCAAACCCACTATGGTGACCCTAGGACGCGTAAATAACCAAGGTGTTGAGATTTTAACGGGTATCAACAAGGGCGACCTTATCGTTAGCGCTGGGGTGTCTCAATTATCCGCTGGCATGAAAGTCAAACCACTACGCTGGCAGCGTGGGGTGTAATTGATGAACATTGCAGAGTATTCGATACGCCACAAAGTCATCAGTTGGATGTTTGTGTTGCTGCTACTCGTGGGTGGCGGCGTGAGTTTTACCGGTTTGGGGCAATTGGAATTCCCCGAATTCACCATTAAAGAAGCCCTAGTGATCACGGCTTATCCCGGCGCATCACCTGAGCAAGTTGAAGAAGAAGTCACGCTGCCGCTCGAAGATGCCCTGCAGCAACTCGATGCCATTAAGCATGTGACCTCGATTAACAGTGCGGGCCTGTCACAAATCCAAATCGAGATTAAAGAAAGCTACGACAAAACCACCCTGCCACAGGTGTGGGATGAAGTGCGTCGTAAGGTCAACGACACGGCGGGCAACTTGCCTCCGGGCACCACTGCGCCGCAGGTGATGGACGACTTTGGCGATGTGTATGGCATTTTATTTAATCTCTCAGGCCCCGATTACAGCAACCGCGAGTTAAGCAATTACGCCGACTATCTGCGCCGTGAACTCGTGCTCGTGCCCGGGGTGAAAAAAGTTTCAGTTGCGGGCAACGTCACCGAGCAAGTCGTGATTGAAATCTCCCAGCAAAAACTATCGGCACTAGGATTAGATCAAAGCTACATCTATGGTTTAGTGAACAATCAAAACGTGGTCTCCAACGCGGGCAGCTTAGTGATTGGCGATAACCGTATTCGCATTCATCCCACGGGCGAATTTAGCAATGTGCAGGATCTGGCGCGCTTGATTGTCAGCCCACCGGGTAGCACTGAGCTGATTTACCTTGGCGACATTGCCAATATCGAAAAGGATTACGACGAAACCCCGAATGTGCTTTACCACAACAAGGGCGAAGCGGCGTTATCACTGGGGATTTCTTTCTCTAGTGGCGTGAACGTGGTTGAAGTTGGACAAAAGGTCAGTGACCGTTTAGCCGAGCTTGAATCCCAACGCCCAATCGGCATGAATTTAGCGACGGTTTACAATCAGAGTCAGGCGGTCGATGAGACAGTCAATGGCTTCTTAATCAACTTATTAGAATCGATTGCTATCGTGATCGCCGTGCTCCTGCTGTTTATGGGGCTGCGCTCGGGTATGTTGATGGGCCTGATCTTACTGCTGACGATTTTGGGTACCTTTATCGTGATGAAAGTGCTGGGGATTGAGCTGCAACTCATCTCCCTCGGCGCACTCATTATCGCCCTTGGCATGTTGGTCGATAACGCGATTGTGGTCACCGAAGGTATTTTGATTGGCCTGCGCCGTGGTAAAACCCGTCTCGAAGCGGCGAAGCAAATTGTGGCTCAAACCCAGTGGCCGCTATTGGGCGCGACTGTAATTGCCATTATTGCCTTTGCGCCCATTGGCTTATCGCAAAATGCCGCAGGTGAATTCTGCCGTTCTTTATTCCAAGTGTTGATGATTTCGCTGTTTATCAGTTGGATCACCGCCATCACCTTAACGCCGTTCTTCTGCCATCTGTTATTTAAGGATGCGCCGAGCGACGAAGAAGCCCAAGACCCTTACAAGGGCTGGTTCTTCAGCTTATATCGCGCAAGTTTAACCCTAGCGCTGCGCTTTAGATTAGTGAGTATTCTGCTGGTTATAGCCATGCTGTTCAGCGCTGTAGTGGGCTTTGGTCATATCAAGAATGTGTTCTTCCCTGCCTCTAACACGCCGATTTTCTTTGTGGATATCTGGATGCCAGAAGGCACGGACATTAAGGCGACCGAACGTTTTACTGCCGATATTGAGCGCCAGTTACTGCAACAGAACGAGCAAAAAGATATTGGGTTGAAACACTTAACCAGCGTTATCGGCCAAGGCTCGCAGCGTTTCGTCCTGCCCTATCAGCCAGAAAAAGGCTATCCCGCCTTTGCCCAGTTGATAGTCGAAATGCAAGATCTAGACGCCGTTAAAGCCTATATGCCAGAGTTAGAAACCTTGTTAAATCAACGTTTCCCACAGGCGCAATATCGCTTGAAAAACATGGAGAACGGCCCTTCGCCCGCCGCTAAAATTGAGGCACGCTTCTACGGTGATAATCCTGAAGTGCTGCGCGCTTTAGGCGCCCAAGCCGAGGCCATTTTCCACGCCGAACCGAGCATGGATGGCATACGTCACAACTGGCGTAATCAAGTGCCCTTGATCCGTCCACAGCTGGAAAATGCCCAAGCGCGGGAAACGGGGATCAGTAAGCAAGATCTCGACAATGCCCTATTGGTTAACTTTAGCGGTAAGCAAATTGGTTTATACCGAGAAACCAGCCACTTGTTGCCCATCGTCGCCAGAGCGCCCGCCGAAGAACGTTTGCAGGCCGACAGCCTGTGGAAGTTGCAAATTTGGAGTAGCGAACACAACACCTTTGTGCCTGCCACCCAAGTGGTGAGTAGCTTTAACACTGAGTGGGAAAACCCGCTGGTGATGCGCCGAGATCGTATGCGTATGCTCGCTGTGATGGCCGATCCTAAGCTTGGCAGTGATGAAACCGCCGACTCTGTACTGCGTAAAGTGAAAGACAAGGTAGAAGCGATCAGCCTGCCCGCAGGTTATCACTTGGAATGGGGCGGTGAATTTGAAACCGCAGGCGAAGCGCAAACCGCGGTATTCAGCTCGATTCCCATGGGTTATCTGGCGATGTTTTTAATCACCGTATTCCTATTCAACTCAGTGCGTCAGCCCTTAGTGATCTGGTTTACTGTGCCCTTGGCCTTGATTGGTGTGTCTGCGGGACTCTTGTTATTCGACGCACCTTTCAGCTTTATGGCGCTGCTCGGCCTGCTGAGTTTATCGGGCATGGTGATTAAAAACGGTATCGTCTTGGTCGATCAAATCAACCTCGAACTCAGTGAAGGTAAACCCGCCTATTTCGCCTTGGTCGATTCCTGTGTCAGCCGCGTGCGCCCCGTCATGATGGCGGCGATAACCACTATGCTCGGGATGATCCCACTGATCTCAGACGCCTTTTTTGGTTCAATGGCGATTACGATTATCTTCGGTCTCGGTTTTGCTTCACTGCTGACACTCATAGTACTGCCAGTGATGTACAGCCTAGTATTCAATATTAAAGCGACAGCGATAGGAGGTGAGTCACCTAACAAATAACACTCAACTTTTTAGCTCCGCAATTGTTCCAAAAACGCTTCCCGGCGCGGCCGGTCAGTCACTCGTGGCTGGCTGGTCATTTCTAATACATGTCCCACCCTAGCTATTGCGATCTGTTGCGCTTATCTGACTTGCCATTTACACTTGATGGCGAGCGACAGGCTCAAGGAAGTGATTATTAAATAAGGAAGTTATATGAAGCTCATCAAGCTAGCTGTGCTGCTCGGCCTCGTTTTTATGGCGTATCAAAAATGGTATGCAGTCAAACCCCTCGAATCCCATGTATTAACTTCTGTCCCCGTGAAAGTGCACATGTTACCTAATCCTAAGGCGCTACATAAAAACTCGGGACAGGTCAGCGTTGAAACCATCACCACTCAAAAACAAGCTCAAGAACCGCTGGTATTGAGCGTTATCGCCTACAGCTCCCAGTTTGAAACTATAGATGAGGAAGACATTACTGAGCTTTCCTTCGATGACACCAACACGCTAGCAAAAAAGTTTAAAGAGATGCAGGGAACAGATGAGCTGAAATTGACGCGCGGTTATATCGAACACGGCGGGCAGCGGGGTTATGAGATCAGTATGGATATGGGTAAGGATCTCGGCACCTTAGTGCAGCATGCCTATGCCTACAATAATCACCTGCTGATTTTAACCGCCAGCTATGACGACAATGGCCAAAACCGTCGCACCGCAGAAGCCTTTCTCAACTCAGTGGAATTTTTATAACGAGTGGAAAAAAAGCACCAGCGGCGTAGCTCAGAGGATTCTGAAGGCCGCTGGTATTGAAGCGAGGTTTGGGTAGAAGCTCAAACGAATAAACGCGTAAATCAAATTAGCTAGACCATAACAGACTAAGGCTTAGGATCTCTATCCTGCGCGTTACCTTGTTCTTTATTCTGATCTTTATCAGGCAGCTGATGACTCGCGGGCTTGATATCACTTGGATCGACTTTATGTTCGAAGTCGCCCTCAAACACATTACCGTCTTTCTTCACGCTATCATCAAACGGCGCTTGGCCAAATGGGTCCTGCGGCTTAGGCCCAAAGGGACTTTGGCCCGCTTGAAAGCCGCCGTGCATTCCGCCCTGTAACCCCGCTACAACGCGCAACTGCATGCGCTTAAACAGCAAGGCAGCAATGGGACGACGGGTGAATGGCGTCAGCAATAACAGGCCAATGGCATCGGTCACAAAACCGGGGATCACCAGTAAAATACCCGCCATGGCTAACATCATGCCTTCGACGATTTCTTGCCCCGGCGCTTCACCGCGAGCAAGTTTTTGCTGTACTTGCATTAAGGTGCTTAAACCTTGGCTGCGAACCAAAGAGACCCCGAGCACGGCGGTAAACAGCACTAAACCTATGGTAGTCCAAGTGCCAAGCACTTCACCCACACGGATCAGCACCGACAGCTCTATTACTGGGATCAGCACAAAGAGTAAAAATATAATGAAAAACATACCGACCTCAGGTTTATCTGACTATCTGTGTAAACTAAATGGGGACTATCCGGTCTTAATTCAAGTCAGGCTAAGCATTGCGACAGACTAAGGGGCTAATAACCTCTGATTGAGCAACGGATTTAACAACTGATATTTAGCTCACCCTTTTGTTAACGCGCTAATGTATGAGACCATTAAAACACGTAAAGTAGCCTAACTCAGTTGGCTTAAGCGAACTTTAAGATTCTTAAGAGACGATACCTAATACCATGCAGCATCAGTATTTAATGGTTAGCACTACCTGCCCCGATGAAGTACAAGCCAATACCTTGGCTCGGGCTTTAGTTGAGTCGCGTATTGCCGCTTGTGTTCATATCTCCGCCCCGATACGTTCAATTTATGCTTGGGAAGGGAAAATCTGTGAAGAACAAGAATTTAGCTTACAGATTAAATGTTTACAAAGTCGATATTCAGAGTTAGAACAACTTGTGCTTAGACTCCACCCTTATCAAGTACCAGAAATTATTGCCGTGCCTGTGACCCACGGGCTACCAGCCTACTTAGATTGGATAAAAGACAACACTCAGCCATGAAAAAACTACTCAGCCTTATTTTCACGTCTTTATTGCTCCTCACGCCATTAGCGCACAGTGAAGGAGTTTTCGGTAACAAATTCGACTTCATGAAGAGTGAACCGGAATTGATGCCTGTCGATCAAGCCTTTGCCTTCGATTTCAAGCAAGAAGGTAATCAGGTCAAACTCAATTGGGTGATTGCCGACGGTTACTACATGTACCGCGACAAGCTTAAGTTTACTGTCAATGGCGCCGAGCTAGGCACAGTGGCGCTGCCCAAGGGCAAGCCCCATGAAGATGAGTATTTTGGCGAGCAAGAAGTCTATTACACCTATGTGGATATTCCCGTTGCACTGAAACAGGCCGATGAAAATGCCACGCTTACCGTCACTTTTATGGGCTGCGCCGAAGGCAAGTTGTGTTATCCACCGACCAAACGTGACGTGGTGCTAAAAGCGATTGCCGCCAACGATGGCTTAATCGCAGGTGCCGAAGCGAGCGAATCGACCGCCGCAGCAGAGCCTGCCAGCACTGAGTCAGCCAGCATTGAACCGAGCACGGCCGATAAAGCCAATACCCAACCTATTACTCAGCAAGATACCCTGAGCCAAATGCTGTCAAACGACAGCCTGATTTGGACCTTAGTGATCTTCTTTGGTCTAGGTGTCGGTCTGGCATTAACGCCCTGCGTGTTCCCTATGTACCCGATTTTGTCTGGCATTATTGTTGGCCAAGGGCAAAAACTCTCAACCGCGAAAGCCTTTACCTTGTCTATGGCCTACGTCCAAGGCATGGCAATCACTTACTCTATCTTAGGTTTAGTGGTCGCATCGGCAGGACTGAAATACCAAGCGGCATTGCAACATCCCGCCGTGTTAGTGGTTCTGGCGATTCTGTTCTTTGTGCTCAGCTTATCTATGTTTGGCCTGTACGATTTAAAACTGCCATCGAGCTGGCAGGAGAAGATGAACTCAGTATCGAACAACCAAAAAGGCGGCAACTTAGTTGGCGTATTCTTGATGGGCGTGATTTCAGGTCTGGTCGCATCACCTTGCACTACCGCGCCGCTATCGGGTGCGCTCGTTTATGTGGCGCAAACCGGCGACTTACTCCAAGGCTTCTTAGCCCTGTATGTGCTGAGTATGGGCATGGGTTTACCTCTGCTGATTATCGGCACCTCTGGCGGTAAATTATTACCCAGAGCAGGCGCTTGGATGGACATCATCAAAACCGTCTTCGGCTTCCTGTTGATCGCTGTGTCTATCGTAATGCTCGGTCGCATTTGGACGGGCGTGGTATCCGATGTGCTTTGGTCACTGTGGGGCGTGAGCTTCACCGGCTACTTGATGCATCAGAACAAACTCAGTCCCTTCAACTGGAAACAAACTGTCCGTTCAGTGCTATTAACTCTGACGCTACTGGCGAGTTTCTCCTATGGATTCCAAGCTGTGATGGGCCACTTAGGTTTTAATCACAATCCCGTAGGCACTGCGGCGACAACTGAAGAAGCCCATGGCTTTAAACGGATTAAATCCATTAAAGATCTTGAGCAAGAAATCGCCGCAGCAGCCGCCCAAGGTAAGCCTGTGATGCTAGATCTCTACGCCGATTGGTGTGTTGCCTGTAAAGAGTTCGAAGCCATCACCTTTAAGGATGCTGACGTGTTAGCCCGCATGAATAAAATCGTGCTACTGCAAGCAGATGTGACTAAGAGTGATAAGGTCGATGTGGCCTTACTCGAAAAATACAATGTGCTCGGTTTGCCTACCTTGTTGATGTTTAACGAACAAGGCGAGCAAAGGGAAGATTTACGTGTGACTGGTTTTATGGGCCCTAAAGATTTTGCCGCCCATTTAGATCATCTGGTGAAATAGTCACGGTTTAGACTTAGACCACTAAAGCAATTTCACTCGCGCAGGTTTTAACCGGCGAGTGTATTTGCCGCAACACCAATAAAAAGCGGACTTTTTTCATTAAAAGTCCGCTTTTTTGTTCCAGTGTCATAGATTTCTTATACAATCAGTCACTATTTTGGACTTTTTAGATTGGAGCATCATGGAACCCGGTATCCTCATTATCACACTCATCTGCGGCATGCTCGTCAGCCGTATAGGACTGCCACCGCTCATCGGCTACTTAGTGGCGGGCTTTGTACTATTCGTCCTAGGGATAGATAAAGAAAGCCTACCATTGCTGCAAGAACTCGCCAGCCTAGGCGTAACTTTGCTGTTGTTTGCGATTGGTTTAAAACTCGATATTCGCAGCCTGTTCAAGGCCGAAGTGTGGGCGGGTTCGAGTGTGCACTTAATACTCTCGATCGTGATTTTTGTACCGATTCTGAAACTCTTCGGCTTACTAGGTTTAAGCCAACTCACCAGTCTTAACCTTGAGCAACTGACGTTAATCGCCTTCGCGTTAAGCTTCTCCAGTACCGTATTTGCGGTCAAAGTGTTAGAAGATAAGGGCGACGTCCAATCCCTCTACGGCCGAGTCGCCATTGGTATCTTGATTATGCAGGATATCTTCGCCGTACTGTTTTTAACCATTTCTAAGGGCGATGTACCTTCGGTATGGGCCTTCGCATTACTCTTACTACCACTGGCTAAGCCGCTCATTTATAAAGCCTTCGACCGTGTTGGCCACGGTGAACTGTTAGTCCTTTTTGGTCTAGTAATGGCACTCGTGGTTGGCGCTTGGTTATTTGAGTCTGTTGGCTTAAAACCCGATCTCGGCGCACTGATTATCGGTATCTTGTTGGCGGGCCACAAAAAGTCCTCTGAGCTGGCAAAATCCCTGTTCTATTTTAAAGAACTTTTCCTCGTCGCCTTCTTCTTAACCATTGGGCTCAACGGCTTACCTACGGTATCGGATATCGTGCTCGCGGCGCTGTTAGTGCTGTTAGTGCCACTTAAAATCCTGCTGTTTGTCTACATTCTTACCCGCTTTAAGCTGCGTTCACGTACCTCTATGTTAGGCTCGTTCAACCTAGGTAACTTCAGTGAATTCGGTTTGATTGTCGCCGCCGTTGCCACCTATAAAGGCTGGTTACCTCCCGAGTGGCTAGTGATCATCGCCGTGGCATTAAGCTTTAGCTTTTTACTCGCCGCGCCGCTTAACGCTACCGTAGGTAACATCTATCAACGATTCCAACAGCGTTTAATCAAGCTTGAAAAACGCCCATTGCATCCAGAAGACAGACCGATCGCCATTGGCAATCCACGCTTCTTAATTTTAGGTATGGGCCGTATTGGTAGCGGCGCCTACGATGAACTCAGGGAGCAATTTGACGGCGAAATTCTCGGCATTGAGCACAAGCAAGACATAGTCGACTTACATAAAGCCAAGGGCCGCAACGTAGTACAAGGTGATGCCTCGGATACCGACTTTTGGGAGAAGCTCGACAGAGCACCGAATCTTGAATTAGTGCTGCTGGCCATGCCGCACCACGCGGGAAATATGTTTGCGGTTGAGCAACTTAAAAAACTGAATTATCAAGGCAAGATCAGCGCGATTGTGCAGTACAGTGACGACGCCGCGGCGCTTCGAGAATCCGGCGTACACAGTGTTTACAACCTGTACGAAGCCGCCGGTGCCGGTTTTGTGGATCATGTGATTTACGAGCTGTTGCAAGACTCAGAGAAAAACACCGCGCAAGCGGAAGAAACAGCGCAAGTGGCTGATCCTAAGATTAATGCAGAGTCCAATAGTTAAGTGCCTGCTAATGCTGCATTGAATTAAAATCACGCCATAATAGGCCGCACAAACAAGCAGTAACCTCTTCTGCAAGTTTGTGCGGCATCCAACTAACTACTGACTAATCTTTACAAATCAATCGACTAGATAACGCACTGAATACGCTATTTTGACTTCCTATTACAGTATCGATTTTCTCCTTACAACCTATCGCCATTTCAGCAAAAAATCTCAGTTACATCACCGACTCAGTCGTGATATAAATCGATGACGGTAACGAAATTAGCTCAGCTTTTTTGGAATTTTTTACAGCATGTCAAACCCTGCGCAGCGCGCCACAAAGTTATTTGTCCAAACCTTTGGCACTAAAGCCGACGATTTATATCAAGCCCCTGGGCGCGTCAATCTGATCGGTGAATACACGGATTACAACGACGGTTTTGTACTCCCCGCGGCCATTAATTTTCATACAGTGATTGCGGTAAAACGCCGTGACGACACTAAGTTTCGTGCCGTTGCCGATGCCTTCCCCGGACAAATTAAAGAGTGGACCTTCGGTCAAGAAAACGACATGGACCCGCAAGATGGCTGGGTGAATTACCTCAAAGGTTTTACTGCGGCTATGGCGCAAACGGGTTTATTAGCCAAGGGCTTAGACTTAGCCATTGTGGGCGATGTGCCACTTGCAGCAGGTTTATCCTCCTCGGGTGCCCTCGTTGTCGCCTTCGGCACTGCCATCAGTGATACCAGCCAACTGCATTTATCGCCAATGGCGGTAGCGCAACTCGCACAGCGCGGCGAGCACAGGTATGTTGAATCGGCCTGTGGCATCATGGATCAAATGTGCAGCGCTATGGGTGAGCAAGACCACGCACTACTGATTGACTGCTTAGATCTGGACAGTGAAGCCATTCCTATCCCAGAAAACCTAAGCCTTATCATCATAGATGCCCATATTGAGAAACAACGTTTAGCCGCCACCAATCAACAACGTCGCAATGAATGCGCCCAAGCGGCAGAATACTTTGGCTTAGATGCACTGCGTCACCTCGATTTACGTCGATTAGAAAGCGCAAAAGCCGATTTAGATGAAGTGTTATATCGCAGAGCGAAACACGTAGTCACAGAAAACCAAAGAACCCTAAGTGCTGCACGCGCGTTAGAGCAAAATAACATTGAAAAATTCAGCCGCTTAATGGCGGAATCCCATGTTTCACTGCGGGATGATTTTGAAGTGACACTGCCCGAATTTGATACTTTAGTTGAGATTGTCAGCCAAGTGATTGGCGAGCGTGGCGGTATCCGCATGACCGACGGCTGCGTGGTGGCTTTAGTCGATCATGAACTGACCGACGCTGTCGTTGCCGCTGTTGAACATGAATTTTTCGATAAAACCGCCATCGATGCCACTGTCTATTTATGTTCCGCCAGCGCTGGCGCGGGCCGCATAGACAATTAGCCAGAACGCGCTTAAAACAAAGAAAACCAATACAGTGACAACGCCGTCGATACCATACGAATTCATCGCTGAACTTTATAGTGTTGATGGCAAATAATAGGGTTAACATACTCATTTAACACAATTAAGCAGTGAGCATATTCAACACAGAGGGAAGCTAAATGGTACGTTTCAGTGTTTTGGATCCTTGGACCGATCCCCGTGGCGGCGAAATCGAACGGGTTCGGATCGACAATGGCATACTCGCATTAGAAGTCATCAGCTTAGGCGGAATTATCCGCGCTCTGTGGACCCCAGATAAACACGGCGAACGTGCCAATATCGTCCTTGGTTGCGACAGCGCCGAAGACTACCTGACCCAATCGGCTCACTTAGGCGCCATTGCTGGCCGTTTTGCAAATCGTATCGCTAACGGCAAAATGCACTATCAAGGCCAAGATTATCAACTTGATGTCAACCAAGCGACTAACTGTTTACACGGCGGCCGTGAAGGATTTAACCGTAAAAACTGGCACTTAGGCCAACTGCCCGATGGTGTGCGCTTGACCTTAATGAGTCCAGACGGCGACATGGGTTTCCCCGGTAATTGCACGGTTCAACTGGATTACCGCCTCGCAGGCAATAATCTCTATGTGGAGATCTTAGCCTCGGTGGATAAAGCCTGTCCCGTGAGCTTAACCCAGCACAGTTATTTCAACCTCGATGGTTCAGAGACCAATCACGAGCATTTGATGCAAATCGATGCCAAGCGTTATCTCACCATGAATGATGTCAGTGTTCCCACCGGGATTGCCGAGACTGCAGGATCGATTTTCGACTTGAGTCAGCCGATACGCTTAGGCGACAAACTGCATGCCGCAGAACTCGCAAGTACGCGCGGTTATGATCACTGTTATATGATGAATGACCCCGACGGTTCACTCGCCCGCTTTGGCTGTTTAAGCAGTCCAGTGAGTGGTCGCGCTATGACGGTTTATACCAATCAACCGAGCGTGCAGCTCTACTGCGCTAACTTTTTAGATGGCACTGTAGGTCGCAATCAACAGGTATTAAATCAACATCATGGCGTGTGTTTAGAGCCGCAGATGCTGCCAGACTCACCGAATCAAGGCGAGCGCTTTGGTGATGATGTTTGGTTAGTACCTGGCAAGGTTTATCACCACATCAGCCGATATCAGTTCGATGCCGATGCGTAACATTAGCTATAAATTAGCGGTATATTAGCGGGTAAATCGAGTCGCGATAAAATAGCGATGAATTGAGGTTAACACTCGGTTTCGCGGAAGGAAATAAAGCGATAAGGAATAAAATAAGCCCTATTTTATTCCTTACACTCACAGTGTTAGCCCTTAAGCCGACACTGTGTTAATCATCAAAATCATCGCCCCAATCATCGTCAAAATCCACGCCTACGGCATCGGATTCCACTTCTGGTTCAACTTCAGGCTTTGCCTTACGTACAGGCGCAGTTTCCTTCACGTTGTTTAGGTCAATACGAGCTTGATGCTTACTCATGAATTGAGCTCTAGCCGCCTTCCATGCACCACTAAACTTAGCCTCAGCAGCTTTTAACGCAGCCTCATCTAAGTCGTATAGGTTCACTTTGACTATATCTTCCACATACTCAATGATCGCATCGCGATCGGTATTGTATAGGTAGATACGTCCTGGGGAGGCATCGGGCAGCTGGTTGTCATGGACGACAATCGCGTTGCCTTTCGATGTTCTCAGCTCACCATACCAAACCTGTTTCTTTGCTGTGTTATACATATATGCTAATACCCTTAAATCAACACATACACTATGAGTTTTTTAGCCTGAATAAGCGAAGCATCGCTTGCTTTGATCCACGAATAGCGCCGGAAAGTCTCTGACGTTTTCAACTGGGTATTTTTACAGAATATTTCCGATAATCAATGCCTCATACCATGAAATTTTCACTAATTACGTATTAATTTCTGCCAAAGTACCCAAAAAGTTTAATCATTAACGACTTTAGTCTAAAAAATCGACGCGGCAAGTTTTATTCCCAATAAAAAAATCATATCGACTATGTTCGATGGGCTTAAACTTTGCGATTCGAAGTTGCCGTTCGAGGTTACTGCAAGGTTAAGCATCAGGTTTAACCATGACGATTTAACGACAGTCGCGCAAACGGCTATTTACCACTGCGTTACTCAGCCACACTTTTGTCAGAAAGATCGCAGACTGGCATCGAATGGCAGCGACCTAAACGATGCATCGCAGCCAAGCCAAGGTGCCTAATCTAAATAACAGTCAATACCACCTTGCCCCTGTGCTCACCCGACTCCATCAGTGCATGGGCTTTCGCGGCTTCGCCTAATGGAAAGGTCGCAAAAATATTCGGCACAATTTTATGGGCGTTTAACAGTGGCCAGACTTTCTCAAATAATTCGGCGGCAATCGCGGCTTTTGCCTCCACGCTTTGCGGTCTTAAGGTCGACCCTGTCCACATAATGCGTTTTGCCATCAAGCGGAAAATCTCGACTTCAGCCTTAGGCCCGCGCTGCATCGCCACCGACACCATACGACCGTCCATCGCCAAGGCTTGTAAATCGAGGTTAATAAAATCGCCACCCGCGATATCAAAGACCACGTTTACCCCCTTATCTTGGGTGAGCGCCATGACGGGCTCAACAAAGTTGTGGGTGCGATAGTTGATGACTTCAGCCGCCCCAAGGCTCAAGCAATAATCGCGCTTCTCATCTTGCCCAGTCGTCGCTATCACTGTTGAACCTAAAGCGCTGGCGAGTTGAATGGCCGTACTACCAATACCGCCCGAGCCGCCATGGATCAGTACCGTCTCGCCCGCTTTCAGTCCCGCACGCATAAACAGGTTGCCCCATACGGTGAAGAAGGTTTCTGACAGCGCAGCGGCCTGCACATAACTAAAGCCCGTTGGGATAGGCAAACAGTGGGCGGCATAGGTGAGCGCATACTCGCCATAACCCCCGCCCGGTACTAAGGCGCAAACCTTGTCGCCGATTTGCCATTGGCTCACGCCTTCACCTAGGGCGCAAATATCCCCCGCGACTTCAAGCCCAATAATAAGTGATGCACCCGGTGGCGGTGGATACGCGCCCACCCTTTGTTTGACATCGGGGCCATTCACTCCAGCTGCATGTACGCGGATCAACACTTGACCAGCGGCGGGGATAGGCAGAGGCGAGCGCGATAATTGCATCACCTCGGGGGCACCGGGTTGCTCAACATAGATATGGGTGTATTCGCTTGGTAAAGCTGACATAAAAGCTCCTTTGGAATGGCATCGACCTCATCGCAGATGGCTTAGCGGTTCGAGTGCTTACAGCGGAAAGTGCATCTAACCTTAATGCGGCTAAGCTAGCGCAAATTCAAGCCAAATAGCCACTCTTATTCCACAAGGTATTCAATCAAGTCTTTATAAGGTCTGGAGTCCAACAGACTCAGCTTCCGGTGCAAACCCATTTAGCAAAAGCTGAACCTAAGCTGAACAAAAAAGATGTATCGAGTAAATATTGAGGTAAATACTAGATATATTAAAAACTTACAGCCATCATTTAGACGCATTATTTGCTAGCTGCGATGTTTGTCGCGCTATTGTTATCACGCAAATAATCCAATGAGGTTTGATGCAAGCTTAGGTTCCACGCATCAAATAACGCCCAAGGAAGATCTGCTTTGCAGACTAGATAACTACGGATACACAATGAAAAACACACTGCTCTTCGCAGCTATTAGCTTAGCTTTTGCGACTCCCGCTCTCGCCCATGACACTCATACGAGTCACCCATTAGGCAGCAACACATCCGGCAATCCACAAGCGCAACTGGCACCACGACCACCCTCGGCGCCCATTAGCCAAATAGAATCCCATAGACCGCTACTGCGGGAGACGCCATTGATGGCATCCCCGAATGAGCCGACGCTTACAGAACTGACAGCGACAGAACCGCCTAAGATGCATTCACGCAAGAAGCGCGAAGTATCTGAGCAACCGCCACTTAAGTTACAGAGTCGCAGCGCCGCACTGCAGAGCAATGACTGCAGTGACTTTGTCGGTAAATCGGGCCAAGCCCTAGTGGATCAATTGAGCCAATCGACACCCGAATGCGTCGGTAAGCTCTATAGCCTCAAAGGCAGTAGCGCCACCGCGCTATTTAGCGAGGCCAATGTGATCAGTGTCGCCAACGCCATTGCTACTAAAGCCAAGGACTACACTGGGGTCGATGTTCAGCATCTTGAATCGCATATTTATTTTGTCCGCGCTGCCCTCTATGTGCAGTTTTACAGCCCAAATGATGTACCCGCTTACAGCAGCGCCGCTAAGGCCAGCTTAAAATCGGCCCTCAACGCTTTATTTGCCAACGCTGCGATTTGGACAGTCTCCGATGCTAATGCTGGCGTGTTGAAAGAAGCCTTAATCCTGATTGACTCAGCCGAGCTCGGCGCCGATTTTAATCATGTCACCATTAAAGTGCTAACCGACTACGATGCTAACTGGCAAGCCAGTTTCGCCATGAACGCCGCAGCCAACTCAGTGTTTACCACCTTATTCCGCGCCCAGTGGAATGAGGACATGCAGGCGCTATTCGCTCGTGACCAAGGCATTTTAGATGCGCTGAATAACTTCCAACTCGAACATCGTGACTTGTTAGGCACCAATGCAGAGTATCTGTTAGTCAACTCAGTCAAAGAGTTATCTAGACTGTATTATATTGATGCCATGCGCCCGCGAGTGACTCAGCTAGTTAAAAACATCCTCAGCAGCACCAGTAAAAGCGAACCGAGCAAAGTGCTTTGGTACGCGGCGGCAGAAATGGCCGACTATTACGATCGCAGCCATTGTAACGATTACAATATCTGTGGCTTTAAGGCGCAGCTAGAGGCCGATACCCTACCGTTCAACTGGAAATGCTCCGACAGTCTCAAGATCCGCGCCCAAGATCTCTATCAAGATCAAGCCAAGTGGGCCTGTGATGTGCTGACCAGCCAAGAAAGCTATTTCCACAGCAAACTTGAAACGGGCATGCAACCTGTAGGGCAAGATAACAACGATGATTTAGAGCTAGTGATATTTGGCAGCTCGTCTGAGTATAAATCCTTAGCCAACAGTATCTTTGGCATCAATACCGACAACGGCGGCATGTACCTTGAAGGCTCGCCCGCCGGACTCAAAAATCAGGCGCGTTTTATCGCCTATGAAGCCGAATGGCGCACGCCGGATTTCCATGTCTGGAACCTGCAACACGAATATGTGCACTACCTCGACGGGCGCTATAACCTGTTTGGTGACTTTAGTCGCGGCACTTCGGCCAATACTATTTGGTGGATTGAAGGCCTAGCGGAATATATTTCTTACCGTGACGCCAATACCGCGGCCATTGCCATGGGCGAAACCGGTGAGTTTATGTTGTCGACCATATTCAAAAACAACTATGAATCGGGCCAAGACCGTATCTACCGTTGGGGTTATCTGGCGGTGCGCTTTATGTTTGAGCATCACAGGGACGATGTAAGACAGATTCTCGCCTACCTACGTAACGACCAATACGCTGAATATCAAACCTTTATGGATGGTATCGGTACACGTTACGACAACGAGTGGCAAGGTTGGCTCGCCAGCGGCTTGAGCACGGCTGACGATGGCATTGTCGATAAAGGCCCAAGTGATGTCGATGCTGAGCCCAGTGGCCGAGAAGGTAACTGGACAGGACCTGCGGGCACTATCAGTAAGGATTACTCGCCTTGCCAAGTGACGAACGAAGCCTACCGTTACACTGAATCGGCCAGCCTGAAAATCGATGTGCCGATGGAATGTATTGATTCTAAACTCGGCCGCGCCAGTTTCAGCTTCACTAATACCGATCGCTCGGCCCAAGATCTTTGGATCAAGATTGGCGGCGGTTGGGGTGATGCCGACATTTATTTCAATTCTAAAGGTTGGGCAAGCCCAGAGCAAAACCAAGGCGCGGGGATCGGCAACGGTAACTATCAAGTCATTAAAGTGCAGTTAAACCCTGACGAATATTGGCATTACATTACCTTGTCGGGAGATTTTGGCGGCGTTGATATGCAAGTTAGCACCACTGAGCTGTTCGCTGATGTTGATCCCGATCTGGGAGATGGCGGCGTGGATCCTGAGCCACCAGCAAATTGCGGTGCAGTAACCTTAGACTATGGCCAGCTCACACTGGGCAAAAACGAGTGTATCAGTGGTGGACGCAACAGCTTCTACTTCTGGGTTGAGGAAGATAATACTCAGTTCACCGTCACCACTAAGGGCGGCGCTGGGGATGCCAATCTCTACTTCAATGCCAGTCAGTGGGCCGACGCCGAAAATGCCGATGCCAAGAGCACTCAAGTGGGTAATCAAGAGTCGCTAAGTTTTAGTGCCAATCGCGGCTGGCGTTATATCACAGTAGATACTGCCACTGAGTTTAGCGGCGTCACACTCACCCTCAATACAGGCGCGAGCAACACGCCTACGCCAGCTCTAATCGCTAATGCCTGCAAAACGCAATCGCCCTTGAGTCATGGTGAGCTGAGTTCAGGCAAAGCCATCTGCACCGCCGATGGCCGCAGCGATTACTATCTTTGGGTGCCAGAAGGTACGAGTCAGTTAAGCATCAACTCGGCCCATGGCAGTGGTGATGTGAGCCTGTTTTCGGGGACAACGTGGGCCAATGCTCAACACTTCGATGCAGCGTCTGTCACGCCTGCTAACACTCAAGAAAGTATCACAGTCGATGCACCAAGCCTGGGTTGGTATTACATCACAGTGCAGAGTGAACCCCAGAGTTCGGGTGTCGCACTGCAGGTTGATTTACGCTAGTTGGCTGTCGTTGTTTAAGCCAGAACGTTTAAATCTGCTTATTTAACTCTAGCCACTTAACACTAGAGGCTTAAATCAAGCAGCTGAATAAATAGCAAAATCCCTGCCATGGCAGGGATTTTTATTGGCTAAATGCTAACGAATACTCTTTTATATAAACATGAAGTTATAAGCGCATCTCTTCAAGCACTTGCACTCTGTCCTTGGCCTTTGCTTCATAGTCATTTGAAAATCGCTCTGCAATTTCAAGGCTCTGCTGATAAAGCGTTAACGCTGTTTTCGCATCGACCGCGCCGCCCTCGCCTTTATCTAATAAGGTTGCGAGTTGGAAGTATGCATTGCCTAAAATATCCTCCTGCAAACCTTGCTTGGCACCCAGCGTCGTCACTCTTGCTAACCAGTAGCGCGCATTAACCGCATCCCGATGGGTTTCCGATAACAAGATATTGGCAAATTCGGCTGCGGCATAGAGATCCCGCTCGGCGGCAATCTGCCAAAATTCCTCACCCGCAGCAAAATTATCCGCCAAATAGTAGTAATCGCTGGCCGCCGCATGGGCCAGTTCAGGCTTAGCCTTTACACTCAGACGATAATTTTCCAGCGCTGCGTTAGCATCAAAATACGGTGAATAGGGTAACAGTTGATAGAAAGCCATAAGGCTGCTTGCCTCTGGCAATCCTTGGTCAACTAATTGATTTAACTGCTGCCACGCTTGCGTTTCTCTGACCTTATCCTCACCCGTATTAACGAGGCCACGTTCGATGGCAGATAAAGGCAAATGGATTAACTCAAGCTTTGCCTCTTTGTCACCAAAACTCGCGGCGCGCCCGAGCCAATAGGTTTTTTCATCAATTCGCCCCGCGTAACCGGCTTGATCTAGCATCCAGTGCAAGGCTTCAATATCGCCCGCCTCTGCGGCTTCACGGTAATACTCTTGTGCCTTAGCCTCGTCCTTAGGTAAGACGTGGCCCAACTCATAGATACGCGCCAATAAGCGCTTATCTTCGGCCTTGGCACTTTGAGCTAAGGTCTTGATTTGTGATTCAGGTTTGCCATAGGCATACAGTTTTACTTCACTGTTGGCATAAGCATATTGAGTGCCGTCGGGATACTTCACCTCAACCGTATCGGGCTGATACCAGACATCGACCTCGTAATGCTCGGCAATCTGTGGATTAAAGTTCACCCGCATCACCGCCTCATCGCCACGCCGAACCGCTTGAGTATACGGGCTGGCCCACAGGCTAGAAGTGCGCTGCAGGCTACTCTTAAGCCGTGCCTCGAAGGGCTTGTCTTCCTCTGGATAATGAATAAAAACCGGATAGTAAACTGGCGCTAACGATAACGGCGTGGTCGCCAGCAGTGAGTTATCTGCCTCGCTGCCTGCATGAATAGGATCGATATTAAGCTCATGACTTAAATAAAAATCATCGTGGGATGACACTTGAGTCGGCAACGCCGTTTGGCTGGCAAGCTGAGCCACATCTACCGAAGTGCCCTGCAACTTGGCAAGGTAATCCCGTTGCAGCGTTTTAGCTCTCTGCCACAGCGGGTGGTTCGGCAGTATCGTCACATCGAGCATTAAATCCTCGAGATGCCACTGACAATCACCGCCACCATTTAAGGCTAAGGGCAGCGAAAACTCACTCGCTTCACTGCCGCTACTGATGACTTGTCTTAGCACTGAGGTTTCTTCGAGTGTCGCGCGGTAGGGATTAGCAAGATCGCCACTGGGAAAACGGATTTCCTTGCGGGTACAAATCGATGAGGTGTAATAACCGACCAGTTCTAATTGCGTATTGGCGGGCAACACACCGACAAATTCGAAACGCTGGCTGTCCGCCGGCGCCGTCACTTGATCGACTGGCAACTCACTGCGAAACAAGGACTCCCAAAAAGAGGCCATGACCGGAGAGGCAAACATCAGCCCAGCCGAACAAGCCAAATACAGGGGCGTCCTGTGAAAGCACTGTAACAAACTCATAATGCCAGCTCTCCATCGCTGATGAGGCAAATCCACTCGCACTAAAACACTCGCTTAAATACAAAAGATCATTAAGTTATCAAAAAAATAAGCCAACGCGCTTAGCTATTGGCTTAAATCATAACGTATTTATGGGCAAGTTGAACCCATGCAGTGGATCTAGGCTCGATCAACCCCAACCAACCTGCGACTAAACTTTAGCACTGCGCAGGCCAGCAAGCACATCCTTAGCTTTGAGTTCGGCCATAGCGACATAGGCCACAGGCACCACAAATAACGAGAAGAAGGTCCCCGCCAATAGGCCACCGACTAAGACTAAGCCTATGTTGGCTAACCCTAATGAACCAGGCCCAGAAGCCAGCGCTAAGGGAATGGCACTTAAAATCATGGTTAAAGAGGTCATTAAAATCGGCCTTAAGCGCGATTTAGCACTGCTGAGCGCCGCCTCAATAGCACTCAAGCCTTGGTCCTGTTGCTTATTGGCAAACTCCACCAGTAAGATGCCGTGTTTAGTCACGAGTCCCACTAAGGTTAATAACCCTATCTGCGAGTAGATATTCACGCTCTGGCCAAACAAAGCTAAGGTCAGCAGCGCGCCAACAATACACAGGGGCACAGTCAGTAAGATAATTAAGGGATCGACGAAGCTTTCAAACTGCGCGGCCAAAATCAAATAGATAAACACCAGTGCCAGCAAAAATAACGACTGAGTCCCCGCCTGCGAATCCATTAAATCTTTCACTACCCCATTGTATTTAAAGCCTTGGGCGTCATTGAGCAGCGTTGGCAGTTGCTCGTCTAAATAGGCTTTAATTTCATTGGTGGAATAACCGGGCATAATATCTGCCGTCAGCTCGGCGCTATCAAGGCCCATAAATGTCTTAATGTTCGACTCTGCCGTGGTCTGCTTAATCGACACAAACTGCGATAACGGCAATGCTTGCCCCGATTCTGAGGTGACGTACAGCTTATTCAATACTTTGAAATCACTGAGCTTATCTAAGTTTACTTGCACTTGAATGGGATAGGTAAAGCCATCGGTGGCATGTAAGTCCGCCGCCTTGACTGAGCCAAGGAAGGTAGAAAGCGCATTCGTCACATCGCCATAGCTGACGCCAGAGAGGATAATGGCGTTGCGATCGATAGACAGATCGTAGCGCAGCTGATCCCTCAGCACTGAGTTACCGACGTTGTTCAGCCCTGGATAATCCTCGAGTAACTTTTGCACTTTGGCGGCGGTGTTGTTCAGCTCATCCTTATTGCGATCTAAGGTCGTTAACTCTAAGCGCAGATTATTGGCAATACTGAGGTTATCCGCCGAGCGAATGCTAAAGGACATGTTATAGGCAGAAACGCTTTCCTTTGATTTAGTCATCAAGTCACTGATCACCTCATCTATGCCCTCGCTGCGCTCACCCCAAGGTTTAAGCAGTACATGGTTTACTGGCTCGCCCTCGATGTAAGACAAGTTCGCTCCAACGGCGGGATGCTCATCCATCACGTCATTAAGCTCAGCATTATGGTTCAGATGATACTGGCGACCCACACCCGTTGGGCCATTGGACGCCACATCAATAAAACCAGAATCTTCCGCGGGTAAAAGTATTTTCGGCAGCTGCCAGTAGGCTATGCCCGCAAGACCGACAAGCACCACTGCCGCGCCGAGCATTAAACGCTTACGACCGAACCACTTATCCAGCTCTTTGATATACAAATCATTTAACTGCTGCAGCGCATGCTCGACTCGCCTAAACCATTTAGGCTGCTGCTCAGTGGTATTGATAAGATAGGCGCTCATCATAGGCGACAAAGTCAACGCCACCACACCAGAGATCATCACGGCAGCGGCCAAGGTGAAGGAGAATTGCCGAAATAGATCGGCGGTTAAGCCCGACATGAGTCCTATCGGCAAATACACGGCCGCGAGCGTTAAGGTCATGGCAATGATAGGGAAAATGATTTCCTGACAGCCTTTAATCGCCGCGTTAAAAGGGGTTTCACCGTTTTCGATATGGCGATAGCAGTTTTCCACCACCACAATAGCGTCGTCCACCACCAGACCGATAGCCAAGATTATCGCCAGAATAGTGAGCACATTGATGCTAAAACCCAGCGCCGACATCACGGCAAACACCCCAATAACACACACGGGAATGGTAATGATCGGGATCGACGCCGCCCGCAGGCTACCTAAAAATAACACCACAATTAAGGAGACTAAGATCACCGCCTCAATCAGCGCGGAAAAACCTTCGTCGATGGAAGCCTCGATAAAATCGGCCTGATTGTAGGCCAAGGTCATTTCTAACCCTTGGGGCAAATGCTGCTGCATGCGCGCAATTTCGGCCTTAATGTTCGAGGCCACAGTCACAGGATTAGCATTACTCAAAGGTAAAATTTGCAGCGACATGGCACTATGTCCGCCAATGGACAACAGACTCGGCGACAGGCTTTCTTCGCCCATCACCACATCGGCGACATCGGCCACACGGATGATCTTGCCCTCGCTGACCTTGATCACTAAGTCCTTCACATCTTCGAGCGTTTCAACTTGATTCAAAGGGTTAATCGAGAAATCCCGTGACTTACCTTTAATCGCCCCCGAGGTGAAGCTGGCATTGTAAGAACCTAAGGTGCCCACCACATCGGCGGCTTTAATGTTGAGCGCCTTCATCTGCTCGGGGTTGAGCCAGACTCTAACCGCCTTTTGTGAGCCGCCATAGGGGCCCCACACGGCGCCAACGCCTTGCACTTGTTTGAGCTGCGGCACTAGCTGCTGGCTAATGTAGTCGTACATGGCCTGCTTTTCCATGCCACCCGCGTTCACAAAGGTAATGATATTACTGGCAGCATCGGTAGCCGAGGTATCATCGGTGACGGTCGGCTTATCTATCATGCTCTGGGGGAAATCGTTAATCCCTTCGACGCTGCTACGCAACTTATTCATTAAGTTGGTGTATTCGATATCGCTGGTATCGTCATTGAATTTAATGGTTAACGAGCAGCGACCTTCACTACAGTCGGTCGACATAGTATCGACCTTGTCTATGCCCGAAGCCGCCGCAATTAACTTATCGGCCACATTGCTCGACATAAAATCGGCGCTCGCCCCTGCAATCGATGCATTCACAGATGCCGAGTGGGTGGTGTGCTCAGGAAAATATTGGATATCGAGTTTTTGAAAGGCAATCAAGCCCAGTAACACAGCCATAATGCTAAGTACGGAGGCGAAGATAGGATGGCGAATACAGACTTCGGGTAAACGCATTATTCGGCCCCCTCAGTGCTGGGCTCAGCGCTTAGCGCTACGGCCGCACCAGAGTTAGCACTGGAGACAGTGGCTTTATCTGCCGCGCTTTTGTCCTGAATGACTTTGATCTTGCTATCGGCCTTGAGGTTTTGCATACCCGTTTTAACCACGAGATCGCCTTCGGCTAAACCTTCGGTTACAACCGCATAGCCATCATTAGTGTTTTGCGCGAGTTTAACCACTTGTTTTACGGCGCTATCGCCCCGCACTAACCAGACAAAGCGTTCGTCATTATTGGCGATAATTGAATTTTGCGGCACTAATAAGTGTTTAATATCATTGCTGTAGAATTGCTTAATATTGGCGAACATACCGGGCGCCAGTTTGAACTCAGGGTTATCGAGGGCGGCGTGTACCTCAACTCGTCCTGAACTTTCATCCACCGCAGGGGCCACATAGTTAACTAACCCATTGAACACCTTATTACCATAGGCTTCAACGGTGACATTCACCTTCTGGCCTTTTTGTGCCTTACCTAAATCCTTCTGGCTAATGGCATAACGGACTTCGACCGGATTTAAACTATAGAGGGTGACTAAGGCGGTACCTGCGCCAATTTGGCTGCCGATGGACTGGCTAAAGCTTGTTAGCTGACCGTCGAAGGGGGCTTTGATCAAGTAGTCGTTCATGGTTGCTTGTTTCTGACGAAAATCGGCATCAGCCAGATTCACATTTTCCCGCAGTTCATCCACATCTTGCTTGGAGAGTGCAAATGGCTCTTTGATTAACAGGTCTTCAATCCGTTCAAGCTTTGTTTTTGCCAGTGCTAAGGTGCTTTTGGCCTTGTCTAAATCTGCCTTGGCCTTAGTGTTATCTTGCTCGGCAATCACTTGACCCTTCGTCACTTTGTCGCCGTTACTAAAATGGATAGCACTGATTTTTTCACTGGCATTAAAGTTGAGGATCGCCGAGTCGATGGCGTTAATTTTACCGACTTCGTTGACCACATCGGCAAAGGCAGTTTCTTGAATGGCCTCAACCGTCACAGGGATAACGTCGATCTTATCCGCCGCTGATACAGCTATAGGGGTTAAGGTGAAAAGACTCGCCAGTAGAAACGTCAAAGGCGCGATTAAGGGCGCCTTTGGAAGATTGTGGGGCTGGCTTTTAAATGAAATATCGCATGCACTGCGTGCTCGTTTTGTCACTCTTTGTGTAAACATCGTTTGTATAAACATAGTATGCAAACCTATTGTTCTTACTATTCAACGGACATCCTATCCGACAACAGCAAACCGGATTGAACCCAAGACTAATACCCAGTCCTCCAAAGTGCTTATTCAGCAATTTGAGGTTATTTGGGTATACAGCCTATAGGCATAATCCCTGTCAGTGCCAGTAAAAATACTGTTACACATTCAAACAAAACAATGAGTTAACGAAAAACCTAATCGACAAAACTTAAATCACACAAAATCACACAAACCACAACAAACTAGAAACAGATGTAAAATCAGCCTGTTAGCAAGCCACTATTTGCCTTTTAACAGGGCTTCGATGGCCTTTTTCACCTCTGCAAAACAGGGGCGCTGAGTCACATCTAACTGCATGCACTCATCCTTAATCGCACTCAACTTTCTATAGTGTTCAGGGCCAATCGAGGCACTCACATAGGCTGATGCATCCACATAGGCCAACAAATCTTCAATCAAGCAGCCCAGCGCGCGCACTTCAATCGCTTCCATTGCCAAGCGCTCTACTGTAGACAGATTGCGTAAATTGGATGCCGCACCAAAATCACCAAACAACAGGTTTATCTGTTGATTAACCATAATGTTATGGGCGTAGACATCGCCATGGCTCACTTGCTTAGCGTGCATGTGCGCCATCGCATCGGCCAATTGGAGTGTAATCTTAGTCACGTCATCAAGGCTGAACTGGGTATCAGCATGAAAGGTATCACGGGTGCAGGTTGCCAAACTTGGCGGTAAACCTAAATTGCTAAACCCGGGCGGGATGAGCTCCATCACTAAGCCCAATTGGTCTTTCTGGCTGATGTGCGCCACCACCTTGATAAGGCTCGGGTGATCTCCCGTTGTGAGGCAGCAATCTAACTCGTCGGCGGGATAACCATCGCTGGTCACCTCCCCTTTAAAGAGTTTTACCGCAATCTGTGATGACCCCGTCGCGGCGACCATGGCCTGATTCAACCAATCACCACGGTAAATCACCCCAGAGGCGCCTTCGCCCAGTTTTTCTGCCAACTTGATATCATGCAGAGTCACGTTTGCCACTGTGGCCACATCGGCATGGGGATCGACCAAGGTATGGCTGAACGGATTACCCGCAAAAGCGAGCCAAGTCAACTTAGGCAAACCCAGTAGCCAAGCTGGCAACGCTTGCAGTTGATTGGCCGATAGACGCACTAATTCTAAGTTACGGCAATTGGCCATCGACTCGGGCAAAGCCGTTAACCGGTTGCCCGCTAGTGCTAATTTTTGCAGACGAGGTAAATCGCCCATAGCCGCAGGCAAGGTCTCGATGTGGTTATCGGTAAGGATAAGCCAGCGGGTTTGTGGCGGTAACGCAGCGGCAGTCACAGTGCGGATTTGATTCGCCTTAAAGCCAATCATCTCTAAATTCGCACAGCGCCCTAATGCCTCGGGTAAGTATTCGAAGCGGTTATTAGAAGCAAAGAGGATCCTTAAACGCGATAAACGGTGCAAGTCCTCGGGCAGAGTACTCAGTTGATTATTTGACAAATCGAGGATTTCGAGGCTATCGGCTAAGTCAAAAATCTCCCGCGGAAACTCGGTTAACTCCTCGACCAATTGTAAACGCGTGATCCCTTGTAACTGCCCTGCTCTTAACTGCGCTAACGTCTGCACTTTGCTACCCAAGTCAATGAAAAATCGCCGCTATGGTAGCGCATTAATGGTTAAAGCTAAACGCAAGATATACAGCCAAAGGGCGGCGCGATCGGCGCTAAACGGACGTTAAGCGGGCGCTGTAAATAGGGGGAAACCGTGGGGAGCTATCCAGAAACGCGAAAACAGATTAGCATGTGCACCAATATGGAATGCCCAGTTAACTCATCACAGGACAATCATGCGGAAACATTTTCGCCAAACGCACTCTTTTACAGTGCTAATGCTGGCCATGTTCGTGGCCCAATTGAGCGGTTGCGCGAGCACGTCGGCAAGCCCATCAACCACAGAATTCAATGCCCCAGCAAATGATGTGAGTAACGCTAACGAGCACTCGCCACAACACCAGCAGCACACGCCACCCGCTGTGGTTGAGCAGTACAGCGACGTTTGGGAAAAGATCCAACACGCCAACACCATTGACGTACATGACGATGCCGAAGTGCGCAAACAGCGTAACTTTTTCGATGATAAACAGAAATTTATGAACCAAGTCGGCGAACGCGCCGAACCCTTTTTGTATTACATCGTCAGCCAGCTCGAAGCCCGTAACATGCCATTAGAATTGGCGTTATTACCCATAGTCGAAAGTGGTTACAATCCACTGGCACAGGCAAACGGCCCAGCTGGACTGTGGCAGATGATCCCCGCCACTGGGCGTAATTTTGGCTTAACGGTTAACTCAGCCTACGACGGTCGCAAAGATGCACTGGCCTCAACCGATGCCGTGCTCGACTATCTACAGCATTTGTACGACACCTTAGACAAAGACTGGATCAACGCCGTCGCCGCCTACAATACCGGTGAATTGGTGATTAAAGCCGCCATCAACAAGAATAAAGCCAAGGGTAAACCAACGGACTTTTGGTCGCTGGGCATTCCGGCCAAACGCGTACAAACTGTGCCTAAGTGGCTGGCCTTTATTCAAATTATTCGCGCACCCAATCATTACAATCTAAAAGTGCGACCGATTGCGAACCGCCCTTTCTTAGATAGAGTCCCTGCGCCCAATGGCGTGGATATCGGCCAAATCGCCAATGCGGCAGGGCTGAGCAAGGCAGAATTTAAAACCTATAACCCGGGCTTTCGCCAAGGCGTGATCCCGAGCAAAGGCAAATATCAGATCGCCTTACCGCTGGAAAACATAGGCCAATATCAAGAAAATCACGACAAACTCTACGCCCAAAAACGCTATGACAGCCAAAGCTATATCGTTAAGTCCGGCGACAGCCTAGGCACAATCGCGGCTAAGTTTGATACATCAGTCAAGGCATTAAAACAGGCTAATAACCTGACCTCTGATCGCCTCAAAATCGGCCAAGAGCTCACACTCTTAACGCCAATGGCAGCCAATGATAATGAGCCAGAACCCGCTAAAGCCAACACTAAGTCCGATAGCAAAGCCAAGTCATCGACCAAAACAAATGCCAACGGCACTAAAACCACCAGCTCAAAATCGGCCGATATGCCAACGGCAAAAGCCAAAACCTACAAGGTAAAATCCGGCGATTCGCTGGATAAAATCGCCCGTAAGAATAAGGTCAAACTGGCTGATTTAATGAAGTGGAACCAGCTCAATAGCAAGAGCATTATTAAGCCAGGCCAAGAGCTGAAAATCAGCGAATAACACTTGCGATATTAACTGCAAAAAAGCCCAACAAAGCGCCAATTAAAAACGCTGTGTTGGGCTTTTTGCTGTCCCAGTGTCAGAGTTAACCATCACTTAAACATTGCTACTCAGTTGACCTCACATTGACTTCCAGATAATCATTCCAAAACAAACCACTCCAAAACGAACCACTCCAAATGCAGCGCCGTTATTTTGTGTCCTTCTTCGCTAAACCGAGGGGATATAATTGCTGCTTAAACATGCCAACGGGCATGTAATCACCGACGACACCATATTGCTCTGGCCACTCTTTCTGACCTCGAACTGCGGTTCCAAAGAGGTAATCTAAAAATGAAAAATGGGCGGCATAGTTACGATCTATAGCCGCCTTATCGGAAGCATGGTGCCAATGGTGGAACTGCGGGCTGACGATTAAGTAACGTAGCCAACCGAAGTTAACTTGGACATTGGCATGGTTAAATACCGCCTGTACGCCAACGATAATGACATAAATACTGATGATATCTTTGGAAAATCCCAAGATAAAAATCGGCGTAAGTACTAGACAACGGGTGGCGATCAACTCAAACATATGTTGCCTTGATCCCGCCAACCAATCTAAATGCTTGGCGCTATGGTGTACCGAATGGAAACGCCACAGGAATGGGATCTCATGGTAAGCGCGATGCGCCGCATATTGCATTAAATCGGCGACCAATAGAATCAACAGCAGTTGCAACACAAAGGGCAGACCTGCGATAAAGCTTTGCACTGTGCTGGAAATAGCCCAAGAAAAGGTCGACTGCACAAATTGATTCGTCACCAATAATACAAATCCAATCGCTAAATGATTCACCAAAAAATGATTTAAATCCCCTTGCCATTCGGGTCTCAATATTGGCTGTTCAGGTTTATGGGGTAGCCATTTTTCGATAAAAATAAAAATTAAGGTTGAACCTAATAAGTCTAAAATAAACCAATCTAACCCCAGTGAGACCTTATGATTGGCAAAAGGCTCGACCTCGACTTGATGACCACCAAAGGCAATCGCCAAGCTCACAAATACCCAAGCGACAAAGCCAAATCGTTTATTTTTATTTCGAATAAAATTTAATAAACCTAAGCTGCCCGACACCACTAAGGCGACAAATATCAAACTGCGAATAATATCGACGTTATAACTTTGGCGTAATTCGGGGGTAGTCAGGTATTCAGGGAAATGAAACGCCAATACACCTAAAAACGATAATATGGCTAACATGCACGCTATGGTGCCGCTAATACTGCCTTCACCAATTTGGAAATGGCCGTCTTTAAATCCTTTGCTAATCACAGTGAACTCCTTTTCCTATGCTGCTCGCGTTATCCACACAACCACCACTCAGCTTAATTTTGCCGATTAGCCTACATTAACCCCACTGCCACAATCAATAAAAAGCGCTACCTAAGTAGCGCTCTTGTATTAACTAAGTTCACTCACCTTAACGGTTAGAGCTTAATCAAGTTATAACCAAAGCTAGTGGCAGCATCTTTATTCAGCACCATAGTGACATTATCTTCATTGCTGAAATCCATTAAATCGGAGGCATAGACAACGGTTTTAGTGCCGTTTTCGACTGCGATGACTTTAATAGAATATTCGCCTGCAGGTACAGTCACTGACTGAGGGCTAGCTGGGTTGACCGCAGTGATTTTATTTACCGCAGTTTCAATCGTGTCATTTGCTTTTAAGAAATATACAGTGAGATTACTTTTATCGGCAAAACTCACGATGTCAAACTTAAAGCTATAGGGACTTGGAGTCTGAGTTTGCTTCATCTCCATCGCCTTCACTTGGCTGCCCTGCTCTGTCGCCTGCTCGTAAATGAAGATGGTTTTAATATCATCTTGATTAAGGGTGATCAGCACATTGTCGAGTAATTTAGCTTGGCTTGTATGGTCAAGTACGCTCACACCAAAGTCATTAAACTCGGCGCCTTGGTAAGCTGTTACGCCGAAGGGGGCCACATTGCTAAATAGCGCTTCTTGCTTACTACTCACTACTTTTACATCAACATTATGTGTAGCCAAGCCATTGAATACCCTAAAATCTACACTGCTTTCGAGGGCGACATGGTTACGCACATTGGTGGTTGAGTCGACGCTGTCTAAACTGATTTTAGCGGCTGAAGCGCCAAAGCTTTCCCTTAAAATCAACTTATAAGGCACCTTGGTTTTAAAGTTAATGCTTGCCGTGGTGTAACTGATATTGGTCGTACCCGCCGCAGTCAGATAAATTTTATAGTCGCCCGTATCTAAAATCTGTGGTGTTGAAACCTCACCATAGGAGACGCTGCCTAGCATCACTGCATCGGCAAAGCCTTTATCCGCTTTGGCAATATAGGCATCGTAGGCAGGTGCATCAGTCGCAGTGTGTGCAATCAATAATTGCATCTTGCTCTTGTCCGCTTCGGCATTTTGTTTATCGAGCTCGGTACGCGAGTAATTGATATTCAAAAGGGCTGGCGAGGCAAAATCCCCATGCAATACAAAGAAATGGTCGGTTGCCGTTTTTAAATCAATATTCTCTTTGTAGAGTGAAATATCTTTATTTGCCGCATCCTTACCCATCACCTCTACCTCACTCACACCGGGGGTAGATGTAAATCGTGGCATCGCATCTGCGTAGCTCACGCTTTCATAGGTTTTATCGCCAATCTTCAGCGCGGTAGCAGTGCTCCCCACTGTCGCATTATAGAATTGCACATAAGTATCAGTTTTAGAGGTATCCTCATCCTTGTCATTATCAGAACCACCGCAAGCGGTCACGCCTAAACAGGCGAAGGTCAAAACCGCGAATCCCTTTAGCTTACTTTTTATCATTGTTTCCCTCATTAGCAGACAAAAATTCAGTTCAGTCTACGCAGTTATACAATGACAACAATGGCAATTTCCACTAAAAACAAAAACAAATATTTCACAAACTCAAACACTTAACAAACATTTCAATAACACACAAAATACTGATACAAACGCCACTTTTCGGGCCCTTAATTGATACAAATGCGATTGCTGATACCTTAGTTCACATCTACAAAAACGCTTCCGCTCCAGAGCAATAAGGCTGGCATATCGAATACCTCTCTTTTAGGCTATTGCGACCATGGAGAAATCATCCACAGTTGGTGCAAACCTTGTTCGACTTATGCGATTGAGTTACTCTCGCACCGCCAATTAAGCCTTTGGGATGGATAGGGTTTGCAAGGGATTCTTAACTACTACAAACAGTGTTTTCAACACGATAGTGCTGAAATTAACCTTTGGTCTAGCCACAAACTTGCTGAGCAAGAAAAGCTATTGCTCCAAGGTGAAGACGAGTTAAGCAGTGGCTTTCTGCCTCGCTTGCCGGTGCCATTTGCTCCTGCCTCCGCATTAATGGCGCGTAGTGCCTTGTATCTACGTGAAAAAATATTATTGCACTCTTGTCTGTTTTTCTGCGGCACTGTCGAGCTTAATGGCGAAAAACGTAAAGTCGTCACGCCATTGCTGTACCGCGAATGCCAATTGCAGGCCGATGGCGATAACATTTACCTCGAATCTAATAACAGCTTCTCTGGCGGCGGGCCATTCACCATCAATGAAGCCCTGTTAGAAAAATTAGTCGTTGAAGGACACAGCTTAAGTCAAGAGTTACGCGATAATCCAACGGATGTCAGTGGCTGGATAGCTTGGCTGCGGGCGGGCCAAGCCGATGTTGATACCAGTCATTTATTGCATTTTCCCAAGCTGATCGATGAGACTGAATTCACTGGCTTATGCCGTAAACGTGGGCGGTTTATGGTTAGTCGCAGCCAAATTATTCTTGCAGAGCGTTCGCAGGCAAGTCGCGGCATATTGCACGAACTCGACAATCTCATCACAGCGCCTTCACACTCTGCGCCGCTTCAAGCGCTGTTTGGGCAAGCGCCAACTCGAGATTCAGTTAGTCACAATGTCGATACCCAAGAGAATTACCTTCCTGGGCTATTAAGCCGCGCACAAATTCAAGCCTTAAAGGTGGCGGCCAATCAAACTTTGGGGCAAATATCGGGTCCACCGGGAACGGGTAAAAGTTACACCATAGCCACAGTGGCGGCGGAGCAGGTATTAAGGGGTAAATCTGTCCTCATCGTCGCCCACACCGATGTTGCCGTTGATGTGATTGCCGATAAGTTGCAGCAACAATTCCAGCTTGGGAGCAGCCTTATTCGCGCCGGCTCGCCGCAATTTATTAAAGTCCTTAAAAACCAGATAGATGAAATGCTGCATGGTCAGCATCCTGCGACTGCTGAAACCCTCTCGGATATCCTACTACTCAATGCAAAACAGCAACTTAATACTGTGACTCGCGAGCAAACCAAAATGGAAGCCGGTTTTATTCACCATTGCCGACACGCCATACGTCGCGGCCAAAAACTGGCGACCTTACAACAAGGACAATCGCGCTGGCGCTTAGGATTTTACAACTGGGCTTACCGTGCCGGGATCAAACAGTTTGCTCAGCAATGGGATGTGCTCGATAAATTAACCGCCCTCATCGCCCAAAAAGAAGACTTAAGCCTCAAATACTTACAATTGGCCACTCACTATCGATTAAACCAATTACTCAAACATAAGCGCAGTACACTGGTGAGTTTTGCCAGTGCACTTCGCGCTCGGCAGTCCGCTAAGCAACTCGACGGTTTCTACAAAACGGATTTTGATGCCTTAAAGCAAACCTTTCCCATTTGGTTATCTAGCCTTGCCAGCTTGCATAAAGTGCTGCCCATGGAGCAGCAAATGTTTGATCTAGTGATTATTGATGAAGCCACCCAAGCCAATATTGCCGCCTGTTTACCGGCCTTACAGCGGGCAAAAGCGGCACTGGTGGTGGGCGACAGTAAACAGCTGCGCCATTTCTCGTTTTTATCCCGTGCAAAACAAACCCAAATCCAAACCCAACTCGGACTTGCTGCGGATTGCCGCGGCCTAATGAGCTACCGTGATGCCAGTATGCTCGACTTAGTATCACAATCCCTTGCGAGCCAATCCCAAGTGGTATTTTTAAATGAGCATTTTCGGAGTAAACCTGAGCTGATCCAATTTAGTAATCAGCAGTTTTATCAAGGCATGCTGAAAATTATGCAGCACAGACCCTGCACGAGTTCAGGACACTTACATAGAATACAAGTGACAGGCGCGCGGGATAGCAAGGGAGTTAACAGACTAGAAGCGGAGGCATTAATTCAAAAGTTATCACAACTGATTGATGACCAAATGAATACATTAGTGCCCGCCAGCATTGGTGTGCTCTCCTGTTTTCGCAATCAAACTGAGTATTTATCCCAGCAGATCCTCGCACGCTTTAGCGCACAACAAATAGAACGTCATCAATTGAGGATTGCCACGCCCTTTGGTTTTCAAGGGGAAGAGCGCGATATCATGCTGCTGTCGTTTAGCATTACGGCCAACGACAGCCGCGCCGCCGTGTATTTAAATCGAGCCGATATGTTCAATGTCGCCATCACCCGCGCTAAACAAATGCAGTGGCTATTTTTATCGGTACAAGCGCATGAGCTCCCCAACAATAATTTACTGGCAACTTACTTAACATCGGCGGGCCAATTTCAAGCGGCGCACAATTATGTCGATGCCCTCGATAGCTTCGGCCAGTCGGTGGCACTCGCGATTGAAGCAAAAGGCATAACAGTCTGGCGCGCCTACCATATGGCGGGGCTAGAACTGGACATTCTGTGCCGCTATGGTAACCAATATTTAGCAATAGATTTAATCGGTTACCCAGGGCCATGGGCGGACTTTTTCGATATTGAACTGTATAAACTGTTACAGCGCGCCGGGATTAAACTTATCCCCGTCAGTTATGGGCTATGGTGCCAACAGCAAGAATTGTGTATCCAATATATTTGCCAGCAATTGGGTATTCCCCAACAAAGTGAAAGCAGTAAATAGAAACCTTAATCATGCTGTTGATAAATTGCTTTTATCTTGTTTCGCAGCCAAGTGATTTTGGGGTTGTGGCTGTTTCTCTTATGCCAAATCAAGGTAAAAGGAATGGCAAGTTTATCAAGATATTCGCCACTTATCGGGATAGGACGACTGACTAAGTCAGGGTGTAATTGGTGGGCATACTGCTCACAATATTGCGGCGCGATTGCCATCATACTGTGGTGAGGCTCTGCCGCGACAAACAGTGACTGCTCAAAGCTGGCCAAGGTCAGTACTATATTGCGACTTAAACCAAGCTCAATAAGTACATCATCTAAGGCCCAGGTTTCGCTCTTTTCCCACAAGATATTGATATGCGAGTATTTTAAGAAAGTGTCTATATTCCACTCTTCCTGCAAGGCGGGATGATCGCGGCGTAAATACACCTGGGGAAGATCGGTAAATAAAACCTCAAAATCGATAAAATACGGTAATAAATCAAGGGATTCCTTGGAACGAGGATGACTTTCTCGGCCTGTAAAACCTATGTCAGCCTCACCGCGAATAATGGCCTCCAGAGAATCATAATCCCAATTTCGTACTTTCACTTTTGCATCAGGGTAGTGTTGGTAAATAGCCTGCGTTAATTGATTAAGCATAATGAGCGACAAAGGTGACTCAAGCATTAGCTCAAAACTGAGCCCTTTTGCCATATCGTCCCCGCGCTTGCCCATAAGCTGTTTGCCCATTTGTAACCAATCGGCTAAGTCATGCTCCATGCTTTGGGCCAATGGCGTTAACTGCAATCCCTGAGGCGTTTTAATGAATAGTGGGTCGTCAAACCAATCACGCAATTTCGCCAAGGATTTACTCACGGTTGATGGGGTGACATTGAGCTTTTTAGCGGCCTTAGTCACACTCCGCTCTTGTAAGAGAAGTTGTAGAGTAAACAATAGATTAAGGTCAAGACGTGCGAGTGATTTCTTCATCTAGATAAACGCTCGGTGCTGTAGGCACACATAATATGAGTAAGGTACTGATAACAGAGCCCAAGGCTAATATCAGCAACAATATGTTAAGTGGACTAATACCTATTAATCCCATCAGCCAAATATACAGTGCTGAAGTACAAACCTGTGCAATACCTAACAATGAACTTGCCACCCCAGCACGCGATGCAAAGGGGCTCAGTGCTTGGCTCATAGTCACACCAAATCCAATAGCGAATCCGCTACAGACAAAACCAAAGCCTAATAAATTCACATTAAGGCTAAAATATTGCACCTGAGTTAGCACAAACACTAGCGCGGCAGCTGCAAATAACAGCTGTGAAATCAACATCAAACTTTTTTCTTTAAGCACAGCAAGTGCAAAAGGAGTCGAGAACGATACCAGCATACTCACTAACGCTGTCAATGCCATAACATTAGAGTATTGCCCGCGGTCAAACCCCATCTGCCCCATGATCAGCATGGGAGACACATTGACATAACTGAGAATCGTAGTCACACCTAGAGTCGTCATAACAAGCCGGCTGAGGAAAAAGGACTGACGAAAAGATTCTTGCGGCGCCAACTGACGATTAACATCCTCAATCCTACTCTGCACAGGCTTAGTCTCCCGTAATATAAAAATACATAACAAACAGACTAATAGTCCCATGCCAGCCATAGTGCTAAACAGACTCTGCCAAGGGAACTTGAGCATAATTACATGCCCAATAACAGGTGCAATGACCGGGATAATGCACGTAATACCATTGATCATTGAGAGCACTTTAGCTCGGCGCTTATCGTCCAAGGTGTCGCGTAAAATAGCAAAGGCGACAACGTAACAGGAACCAGCACCAATTCCCTGCATAAAACGTATGAGTAAGAACTGATTGCTTGTCTCAGCCATACCACCTAAATACGAAGCTAAGGCAAAGACAATAGCGCCGAATAGAGTGACAGGCTTGCGCCCTAATCGGTCCGCTACGCTGCCAGCAAAAAGCATGGTTGCCGCCATTCCGCCAAGATACACAGAAAAAGCGATATGCAACTGTGCTTCACTCGCGCCTAAATCCTGCGCGATTTGCGGTAAACCAACCAAGTACATATCTATCCCAGTTGGATACAGAAGCACTAAACAAAAACTACACAAAAGATATCGCAACATATACCTCACCCATCTCCTCGCAAATAAGTTGCGCTTAGAGTAGTGGGGCGACCGCAGTTAAGTGAGTGGCTTTTTCGACAACAGGTATTTCCGTTTGCGACCAAGGGATATAGGCCGTGGAATTGGCCCTAAATTGAAGGAACAGAAGGAATAGAAACAAAATATCCCCTGCACTGGCTAGCACAGGGGATATGGCGGCGAATGGTCAATCTTCTATTCTATGAACCCAACACTCATTGCTGAGGTGTTAAGGGTGCAGGAAGGACTTGGATGGTTAAACTACCCTCTGCTGGCAAATATTGCTGTGCCAGTTTACTAAGCTCTGCCGGTGTCATCTTCTGCGCCAACGCTTGTCTTTGTTTAAACGCTGCAAAACGCCCAGGGTGGCTCTGGGCATTTGACGCTAAATCTAACCAAAAACCATTGCTCTGCGGCGCGGCTTGCATCCATTCAAGCACAGGTTGGCGGGCTCGGTTAAGTAAGTCTTCGCTAATCCCCTGCGGCTGCTTGACTTGGTTAACTGCAGCGGTGAAATACTCGGCCACCGTTGGCAACATGGCTTGAGTCGTCACGCTAAACAAACCTAAGTAACCATAACCGCTGGCATTGAAATCACTATAAGAAAAGGCCGATGGCGAATAACTCGCGCCCGCTTTTTCTCTCACATTCTCCGTTAATAAAATGCCGAGCACTTGCTCCAGCAATCCCAATCCCGCATGTTGGCTCAAGTGAGTCATATCCGTTGTTGGCCACACCATGGCCAGCGCCGCTGAATCGGGATGACCATAGTGTGTTAACGTCATCTTAGCGGGCACTTTCGGGAACACAGGCACTAGCGACTGGCTATTTTTAGTGGGGCTGCGTTTAATTGCCCCGAGAGTTTCAGCCACAGCAGCGATGGCGCTAGCTTCGTCGAAATCACCTACTATGGCGATTTCAATTGCTCCTTGCTCGACGGCTGAATGGAAACTCGGCGCCAGCTCTGCAAACTGACGCTTTAAAATTTCTTCTGGTTCCCCATAACCATAGCGTTTATCACCGCTGTGGGAGATACGATCAAACTGATTAGAAAACTCAGTTTGCGGGTTGCTATGGAGACTTTGCTGCTCGGCAATCACTTGCTCGCGGAACAATTGCTCAGCCTGCTTATTCATGCCAGGTTCAATCAAAAAGGCCGTCATTAAGCCAAGCTGTGTACGTAATTCTGCGGCATTGGTACTGATCTCACCGCCAAAACTCTGCTCACGCACACCTAGGTTAATGGAAATATCTTGCCCAGCAAAAATATCCTGCAGACTGCCATAGTCATGGGCCTTAAGCCCTCCCTGCACAAAGGCACTGTTAAACAGATAAGACAGGCCATCTAACTCAGGGAATGGCACTTCACCAAAGCCAATGTTGAGGCTGACCAATGTGGTACCTTTATTAAAGTCAGTAGGCTTAAGATTAAGCCGCACACCATTGGCAAACTGCAACTGACGAATGCCCGTTTCGGCATCGCGATTATCGGCGTTTAACTTGCCCTGATCGCCAAATTCAGTGTATGCGAACTCATCAATCGCCTTCGCTGCTGGTGCACTCACGGCTTGTTTGCGGCTTTTCTCATAGCTAGCAACAAGCTGTTTTTCAACATTTTCGATGGGCTTATTGCTGGTTAGATACAGATACGGCGTGGCGTTCCAAGTCTGATTAAACACTTGCTTTAGCTTTTGCGGCGTCACTGTTGGCATTATTTTTTCAAAAAATGCCAGCTGCCATTCAGGCTCTACAGGCACGCGCTTTTCTGCGACCGAGTAGACTAACCCATCAGCAATATTCACACTGTGGATAGTACTGCTACCCGCAGCGCTGAGCTGATATCCTTTGTGCATACGTTTGATTTGTTGGTCAATTTCCTGCTGACTAAAACCAAATTCTTTTGCTTGGCGCAAGGTTTGCTCCAATATTGCTATGCCCTCTTGCCAGTTATTTTCCTGCGTACCTAAGCTCATTTGAGTGCCGTAGGCGATATCAAATTGATCCCCAACCTGCAGGCTAACGCCATATAAACCTTGGCTATGCTGCAACTGCGACTCCATTCGGCGATACAAGATGCCGTGGGCGAGTTCGAGCAGTATTTCCTGCTCGCGCACGGCAGGGCTGTCGGTAGGGTATGCCATAGGCTTGAGCATACCGAGTGAAACCGAGGTCGATAGGCTTGGATCGAAAAATGCCGCCGCCTCGACGCTCTGGCGCGCAGCGACAGTGCCAATCGATTGCGGCTTCACCTTCGCCGCTAAAGGCGCGGCCTGCCAACTGGCAAACTGTTGTTTTATCTTTTGTTCAACTGCGGCCACCTCGATATCACCCACCACAATTAAAGTGGTGCGTGAGGGCGTGTAAAAACCTTGGTATAAGGACAGTAAAGCCTCACGAGTAGCATTCTTTATGCTGTTGGCCTCGCCCACAGGGAAGCGCTGCGAGAGCAATGTTTGCGGCATCAAGAACTGTAATTGATTGCGGTAATTCTCCAGATCCGCACCGCTACGCTCACGCAGCTCAGCCAAGACCACCGCTTTTTCACGCTCAATAAGCGCAGGGTCGAGTAGTAAATTACTGCCAATTTCACGCATTAAAAATAAAGCAGTATCGACTCTATCTTGGCTATTACTAGGCAAGTTGAATTGATAAACCGTCTGCTGAAACTCAGTCACAGCATTGGTATCGGCGCCAAAACTCAGACCTAAGCGCTGCAAAGTCGGGATCATCTCGCCCGCAGCCAAACCCGTCGAGCCATTAAAGGCCATGTGCTCTAAGAAATGCACCAGACCTTGCGCGGCATCCGTTTCCATCACAGATCCCACATCGACCCGCATACGGACGATAACGGCCTGTTCGGGCGTCTTATTGCTCACTAATAAATAGCGCATGCCATTGGCAAGTTCACCGGTATGGACTCGCCCACTCATGGGCAAGTCAGGCGTTCCCATCCACAGCGGCTCTTCGCTCGCCTGTAGCGGTAATGCCACAGTTAACAATGTCAGCAGTAGCCACTGGCGCATCAGGCTAATCGCCTTGAAATTATTCATTAAAATTCGCACTTTTCCCCCAAAATCAAACAAGAAACCTAAGAAGCGCATACCTAAGTTTCAGATAAAATAAGCAGTCACTATAGTACCTAAAGCACTTTAAGTCACAAAATCAATACCTTATGGCGTACTAAAAATAGTTTATAGCCTTGATATTTAGCAGGAATATCTTGAAAAATAAGCGCGAGGGGATAGGGCAAAGGATAGCATTCAGTAAGCTAAAAATTAGCTTATACCAACCGTATTAGCTCCCAGATGTTAGCAGTGACGTTAAAAAAGCAGAATATAAGTGATTAGAAATATATTCCGCTTTCATATTCAGAAATTTAAACTAACAAGGTGAGAGCATAAATAATCATCGCCCAATAGAAACAAAACAGACAAATCCATATCCAATTCAACCAAGTTAAGCGCGAATTATCAGGATATTCCACAGATTCAAGTGCAAAATTAACTGCTTTTTGAGCTTGATACAGCGGATATAAAACAGCTAATGGAATAAATATTGATGCCACAACTAATGATATTGGCAACGTTTCAATTTGATTAAGAATTCCGCCAACGACTAACAACACAACATAAAATGTCGCCATAGCTGAGCTATTCCAGCGATACTCTCGATTATCTTCTTTAATGTATTCACTAATATAAACAAATAGAGAATGTGTATAAAAGATAGAAAAAAAGCTACGCGCTATTGGCCATGCATCTAAGTCATAGTAATTTTTTAAAGCCTGCCACTGTTTATAAAACCAATAAACTTGGTAGAGACCAAAGGTTGCAATAAACATGATAATTAACTTGGTCAGTGATACATGAAACAGTGGCACACTGTGACTTTTACTCTCTACCTTGGTTAACTTATCATCACTTTCCAACTGTAGTGGTCAAGTAAAATTGGCCACGGTTTTAGAGTCATTCCAATATAAACGTTCTGACTCATTTGGCGTTAACCCACCATTATATTGATGGGGTCTTGTCTCACTGTAATATCCAGTGATGTAATTTGTGATCTCTTTATCTGCTTCTGTAAAATTCCCATAACCACTTGCGGGTATCCACTCAGATTTCAAACTTCTAAAGAAACGCTCCATTGGTGCGTTATCCCAACAATTCCCGCGGCGACTCATACTTTGCTCAATCTGAAAACGCCATATTAATTGTCTGAATTTCAAGCTTGTGTAATGCGAACCTTGATCGCTGTGATATATCACATTCTCAGGCTTACCCCTTAACTCAAATGCCATTTTCAAAGCTTTACAGGTCAGCTCACTATCTGGTGATAATGACAAAGCCCATCCAACAGGTTTGCGGGAAAATAAGTCTAAAACAACGGCTAGATAGGCCCAGCGATTACCGACCCAAACATACGTCACGTCGCCACACCACACTTGATCTGGTTGAGTTACTGCAAACTGTCGATTAAGCGTATTGGGGATTGCAACATGCTCTTGTGTCGCTTTTCTATAAGAATGCTTAGGCTGCTGACAGCTTAATAACCCAAGCTTTTTCATTAGATTACGGGCTCGATAACGACTGAGACCAATCCCTTTGTTAGTCACTAATTGCGCTATCGTTCGCGCACCTGCAGAGCCATGACTAATACGATGTGCGGCCTTCACTTCACTGCATAAAATAGTAAAGTCTGCATCAATATGTTCTTTTCTTTTTAGCCAATACTTATAGCTACTTCGATGTACTTTGAATGCATTACAAATTGTGAGAATAGAGTGGCTCTGCTTGAGTGCGCTGATTAGCGTAAATTGTTCATAGAGTCTGACATCAAGAGAGCGGTAGCCTTTTTTAGGATAAGATTGTGCTCCTCAAGACGAGCTATTTGCTTCTTCAGCTCACGGATTTCAATTTGTTCAGGGGTAATCGGAGATGCTTTTGGTGTGCCACCCTGGCGTTCTAGTTTTAACTGTCTCACCCATTTATCCATAGTGGACTTACCAACGTTCATCGCCTTTGCAGCTTCGATGATGCTATGGTTTTTATCGAGGACTAATTGGGCTGCTTCAAGTTTGAATTCAGCACTAAATGTTTTTCTGGTTGTCGATCTCATGTGTTCACCTAAAGTCATCTACGAGGTAATAATATCACCTCTATTTAGGTGGCCAAAATTAGTGTGCCACTACAAACAAACTGCTTTCCTGACTCATTGTCTCTTCCATGGGAATATTCCTTTATATAAATAATGCCTAAGCCATATAGCTTTCTATTAGTTACATCATCTTGATGTGATGCGTGCAACATTCTAATTGAAAAGCTGAATATTGCTCAATAAATTAATTTACAAATTAGTCACAACTAGAAGTGTGTGTCATAAAAAAGCCCCACAAATCATTGCGAGGCTTTAAAAAATGAGATTATGTCGACTTTAGCATCTAAATTGACGCTAGTACTTCATAGCAAATTAAAATGCTTCTGTTCACCTGAGGACAATAAAAAAACAAAAAGCCTTGAAAAATCAAATCACTAGACATGGAAATGCAGAAAATGTCAAATTTCATGTTAAGAATCGAATCACGACAGCTAACATTCTTTACAATTTTCGTAGTCCCAGCCTGAAATCAACGACGTACCTGACTCAAACGAGATTCAGCTCAAATCTCTATTATTAACTATATAAAATGAATGGATAATAATCAAACTCATTATAGTAACGAGAGTCTTGAGCACAGCACCAAAACACCACGCGGACATTAACGCCCCAAAACCAAATCAATTTGATAGGTGTAAAACGTCACCAGACACCAGCACAATCGCAGACTTTTTACCACTTATTGCAATTTCTGCTAACCACCCAAGTCCGCATGATCTGATCCAGTACCAGGGGCTGCTTATCGCGGTAAACTCAGCCTAGACACTACATTCGCACTTTTGTTTATCCCACGCACACTATTGTTCGCTTGCTCTGTGGCTACTGATGTTGGCTTAGTAGAAATTTCGGGACAGCGGCTATGAGCGTGAAGCGGACGCTCATTCTTTACATAATCTTGGCAGTGATTTTCTTGTGCAGATCAATAACATTGCCTTACTGAAGGCTAAATTGATAAAAAAGAGCCCGAATATTGATGATTGGGGCTCGCTCTTTATCTATAAGCTACATCGTTCCAAATTAGTCTTTTTCGGCTAATGGAAGTGGTGGTAGTCCTAGTTCTTCGAGGAACGTGTTATGAGTGAGAGTTGCACTCTTAATACTTTCTTCTAATGACACCAGCTTACTGTGAATATCTTTCAGATCTATTCTTTCTTCTGCCTGTGCTGTACTGACATAACGTGAGATATTCAGATTAAAGCCGTTTTTCTCAATCTCTTCCATAGACACTCGACGGGAATATCGCTCTTCTTCCTTTCGGAATTGGTAGGTGTCGATAATTTTTTCTATGTCGCCCAACTCTCCATTAGGCATTTCATCTGTTCTTCGAAGGTAGTTCTGGCGTTTGCCTTTCTCGAAGTGTTCTGCTGCGTTGATAAACAATACGTCATCTGATTTCTTGCAGCGTTTGAGCACCAGAATGCAAACAGGTATGCCCGTTGAGAAGAACAGATTGGCAGGAAGGCCAATGACGGTATCGATATGACCATCTTTTAACAATTTGGTACGGATACGCTCTTCTGCACCACTACGGAATAAAACACCGTGCGGCAGAATAATCGCCATAACCCCGTCATCACTGAGGAAGTGAAAGCCGTGCAGAAGGAAAGCAAAATCAGCCGCTGATTTAGGAGCAAGACCATAGTTCTTGAAGCGGAAATCTTCACCTAATGCCTCGGTCGGTTCCCAGCGCAAACTGAAAGGCGGATTAGCTACGATGGCGTCGAATTGCATTTTCTTCGCAGGATTCATCTCATTAAGAATACTCCAATCATTCTCTAACGTATCACCGTGATGAATTTCAAACTCGGTATCTTTAACCCCATGCAACAGCATGTTCATACGCGCAAGGTTATAGGTAGTGATATTTTTCTCTTGGCCAAATATTTTACCTACAGAGCCACCTTCATCACTTAACCTTTTTCGTACATTCAATAGCAACGAGCCTGAGCCACAGGCAAAATCCATCACTTGTTTAATTTTTTTCTTTGGGCCTGTCGTCGGGTCTTGGCTATCTAATGTGACGATTTCTGACAAGATAGTAGAAACTTGTTGAGGTGTATAAAACTCACCAGCCTTTTTTCCAGAACCTGCTGCAAACTGGCCAATCAAGTATTCATAGGCATCACCCAGATCGTCCCTTGCATTACTGAAACCAGAAATACCTTCGGCAATCTTTTGGATAATGGCACAAAGTTTGGCATTACGATCAACTGGCTTTTTGCCGAGCTTTTCAGAGTGCAGATTGATTTCCGAGAACAAACCCTGAAACGTGCTGTTGAAGGACTTCTCTTCAATATATTTGAACCCCTTCCAGAGTGTTTCCAGCAAATCCGCATGCTGAGTACGTGCCATTTCGGCCACACTGTTCCACAGAAATGCAGGCTCAATAACATAATGTGTTTTAAGCCGCATCTGCTTTTCAAAATCTGCAATATCAGCTTGGTTGTTCTGATACCAGATTGCTAGCGGTGCGCGACGATCATCATTGCCCGGTTCGGGGTAATCATGCCCTAACTCCTTTTTGGCCGCCTGTTCGTAGTTATCAGACAGATAACGCAAGAAAAGAAAAGACAGCATGTAATCACGGAAGTCATCGGCATTCATTGCGCCACGTAATTGATCTGCAATATCCCAAAGGGTTTTTCCAAGCTGATTGAATTGTTCTTTTGTCATGCTAGCGCTTCTTCCTGTTCATCTGGGAACAACTCAGGATTAAACCCATAGTCATTCATAAAATTCTCTAATATCTTCTTAAAGTGGCGCTTATTTTCTTCAATCATCTCCTGTGGCTCAAAATGAGAATAGCCGCCGTGATTCAACAACTGAATAATACGATGATGTAGTACACCATCAGGATCATCCTTGTCGCGTTTTATAAAATCAGACAGGTCGTTAAAACCATGGAAGCTCGCGGAGCGTTCAAGGATGTTGCGCAACATACTGAAGTGATAAGTGTAAAGCTCATTACGTTTAGCTGCTTTGGCCAACTTTTTTAAAGACGCCACATGGTGAAAAAACGGAGTATCTGACGTGTCTTTTAGGGAATACTTCGCTCGTCCTTCATGGCTGCAAAGCATGTATCTCAATCCACGTTTTAACTCATTGCATATCACATTGAAAAAAAGTGCATGGTGCGAAGAAATTATCGTTTTAATGCCACTATTGCTCGACTTTAATATTTGAGCTAAGTGATTTGCCACTTGGATTGCATTATTGTCATCGAGGGACGAGATAGGGTCATCAATGTAGATATACTGAACCCAGGCATATGGCGACCCCTCCTCTTTATCGAGCACAAGCCGAACAATGGCAAGAAAGAAACACCACACAAAGAGATTTTCTTCGCCTCGGGATATTTTGATGTTTTCGACCAACTCCGTTTTGCCATCAACCAAAGCTTCACGCTCGAACGATACATAGGTGACAAGCTGCTTATAAGCCTTATCGCCCTCTTTTATTTCGATTTCCTTTTCTTTGATCTTGAAGTCAAAATCCGCATAGGCTTGCAATAGAGGACGAATTCGATTGTCCATCTCTAACTCGAACAATCCATCAAAAAATCGTGAGCGAGTATTTAATCGGAGCTCTCTACTTTCATCGGCTTCCAGGTCGTTATCCCAATAAAAAAGATCTTCGGTAAACGCATTAAAATAAAGTGTGTCCCGGTTCTCATCATTCTTTCCTTGCTCTTTAAACTCCATTGATAATCGAGTTTTTCCAGTACCATTATAGGCAAAAAGGAGAACATACTTTTTAGTGCCTAGCATTTCCCGAAGATGAGCTGCAACCTCGCTTAGATCTTGAAAAGTGGCTAAGTCTTTTGCCATCACGCCACCTCATCCATGACAGGGAAGAATTTTTGCATCAAGCCAACCTTATGAGATTTAAGGACTTTAATCTTTGTATCTTGACTTTGAATCAATGAGTCAATAGAAGAAAGGAAATCTATGATTTTTCGTTGCTCTTGAATGCTCGGATAAAACAAACTTAGCTTAACAAATATGGATGACTTGATGCCTTTAGCCGTTGATCCCGTACTGTGGTACTCAATATCACGTTGCATCCTTGGGCTAAGTAGCGATTGAAATAAGAATTCGGGCAGACATTTTTTCGCTTTCACCCGAAGAGTAATTATTCTCTGACCTAATGCGTACTTCCCAGTTGCGGGGAATAGCGCAACATTTCCTAATGGCGCCTCAGTTGTAAACAAGACGTCCCCAGCAGCAGGAATACCCTTTGACATCCAATCTTCATATTGTCCAGCCTCGATGTATTCATCGCAGCTCATATCAAGCCAACCGGTTCTAACATTCTTAGCAGTGATTAGTGGTATTCCTGTATCCGATTTAGGCGGGGCTTTACCTCTATAGTCAATTATCTTTTCAAGGCAATTAGAAATTGCCTCACCTCTCCACCCCTCTGTACTACGAAACTCAGGAAAGCGCAGCTTGGGCACGGTTTCACCTTCAGCAGGGAAAAGTTGTTGCATCAAGCCTTGTTTATGGGCCTTGAGAGCGTAGAGCTTTTGAGTGTGTAGCGTGATTAGCTCATCGATGGAAGTGAGGCAATCGGCGATTTTTTGTTGTTCCAACTCACAAGGATTTGGAACAGGCATGGCCATAAAATCACTGCTAGCAATACTCATACGGTCATGACGAGCGCCACTATTCGATACAGTTTGCAAATAGGCATACCATTTAGACGACTTGAAAAACTGCTCGAAGAAATCATTTGTCTTGCTATTAAACCTAAAGACAGTGTAGAGCGGAGACATAACCCCTTTGCCAACTTTATTCTTCGAGATTGGCCCTACTGGTGCCGTGGATGATATCCTCGGGTTATAGACGTAATCGCCTTTATCAACGATGTAGTAGCTTTCAAGATTCCCTTTAACAGCAATATCCTTGTCGAAATAATCTCGCTGGTCTACGACTCCATTAACCGCAGAATTAGTCAGTACACGGGTGATTTTTTCTCCCTTGTTCTTACTTGTTGACCTTTTTGCTACGGCATTCAACCGCACACAAGGCCAGTTAGGCTCCTTCTCAAACTCAGGAAACCGAAGCTCAGGAACCAATTCTTTCTTTTGCTTACTCATACGCATCTAATCCCGAAATTTCACGCCCTTCAGCCTGCTTTTGCAAGTACGGCACTAAATCTTCCATCAAGGCCAACTCTGCCAAGCGACGTGTTTTCCAACCCAACGCCATGGGGGCAAGTAGGTCTGTTAACTGTTCGCCATCAAAAATCATGCGATCTAAAATACTGTCCACAAACGTTTGCAGCGCTTGGGTTTGCAGCCCATGTTTCTCGGCAATTTGCGTTAATACCTGCGCGGCTTTCTGCGCTTTAAAAGCTTGATAGCCTTCGCGGATTTGCTTTTCATTAAGTGCTTCACCCACCTTGAGGCTATTGATGTAGGCAATAATATCTTCACGCTCTTCCATCAAGTTAGCATTGGAGCTAATCAGGTCGATCAGCTCCTGGCGCGTCATCTTTTGCTTGCCAGTTTTTTGCGTGGATTTGGCAATCAGCCCCATTATGTAGTCATAGTCGATAATGCTGGAGGCAAAAAGCACTAGATCAAACTCAAGCTGCTCCACAGATTCTTCGTTGTCATCACTTTTACCTTGTTTACGCTTTAGCTCCATAGCTGTGTCGAGGTAAATGGCTTTAAAGCCCCGAAGAGTATCTGTTGGCAGTTTTTGTTCGATGGCGGCTTTGCTTTCTTCGTCTAGATCAGTGTATTGCTCTAGCTGAGTTTTCAGCTTCTGCACTTCCTTAAAGTGGTTGATAAACTCGGCCTTGGCCGTATCACCTTTCAGGTTGTGAACCTCAGATGGCTCGCAGGTTAAGCCTTTGGACTCCATAAAGATTTGCAATTCGTCCACCTTTTTCTGGAATGCCTCAACCACTTTTGGCGCAGGATCGACCAGCCAGATTTCTCTGGCTTTATCTTTCGCCCCGCCAGAAAATAGCTCAATTGCTGCGTTTACCTCGCTTTCCTGGTAACGGAAGTCCAGAATGTTGCCCCAAGGTTTGGTGTCGTTCAGAACACGGTTAGTGCGCGAGAACGCCTGAATAAGACCATGATATTTTAGGTTTTTATCCACATACAGAGTGTTGAGGTATTTTGAGTCAAAACCGGTTAACAGCATGTCCACCACAATGGTGATGTCGATTTTGTTTTTACGAGGGTAATCAGCATTGCTGTATTTTTGGTCTTTAATGCGCTGCTGCACGTCCTGATAGTAAAGGTCGAATTCGTTAATGGTGTGATTCGTGCCGTATTGCGCGTTGTAGTCAGCAATAATTGCCACCAGTGCAGCCTTTTTCTTTTCTGGCTCTTCTTGGTTGTCTGCACTTTCCTGAGGCAGATCTTCCTGAAGCTGCTTGATATCCGCTGCATTCTTGTTGCTGTTTACATTGCTAGTGCTGGTTCCATCGTTCTCTTTAGGGATCTGAGCTGGGGGTGAGAATACACAGGCGATATTCAATGGTTCGAAATTTTCGTCTTCAGACTGTTTTTGTGTTTGAAGCGTTTTAAATAGCTCAAAGTACTCGATGGCATGATTGATCGATGCTGTTGCTAACACGGCATTAAAGCGGCGCTGATTAGTGGCGCTATCGTGTTTGTCGAGAATGGCTTTTATTACCGCTTCAGGTGGTGGCAGTTCTTTTTTCTTAGGCTTGATTTGACCACCTTTACCATCGTCTTTCCCATAATAGTCAATGTGGAAACTCAGTACGTTTTTGTCCTCAATGGCGTGGGTGATGGTATAGGCGTGTAGCTCTTTTTCGAAAATGTCTTCCGTGGTTTTGAAAGAGGCCAAGTTGCCATCTACTTGCTGATAGCTGGAATTATCGTCAAAAATAGGTGTACCAGTAAAACCAAACAACTGAGCTTTGGGGAAAAATTCTTTAATGGCTCTATGGTTCTCACCAAATTGAGATCGGTGACATTCGTCAAAGATAAACACCACGCGCTTATCACGCAGCGGCTCCAAACGCTCTTTATAGGTCTGTTTGCCATTTTTCTGCTGAGACTTGTTGCGTTTGCTATTTTCATCCAAGGCCAGACCAAGCTTTTGAATGGTAGTAACAATCACTTTATCGGCATAGTCTTCCGATAACATGCGGCGCACAAGTGTTTCGGTATTGGTGTTTTGCTCAACACAGCCTTCCTGGAATTTGTTGAATTCCTCTCGCGTTTGGCGATCGAGATCTTTTCGATCGACCACAAATAAACATTTTTCAATATCGGGATTATCTTTCAATAGCGTAGAGGCTTTGAATGACGTGAGTGTTTTACCAGAGCCTGTGGTATGCCAGATATAACCATTACCACGGTTCTGGTGAATAGCATCCACAATAGCTTTAACGGCATAGATTTGATACGGGCGCATGATGAGCATTTTTTGCTCGCTCTGTATTAGTACCATATAGCGGCTGAGCAACTGACCCAACGTGCACTTGGACAAGAAGTCATCAGCAAATTCATGCAAATGAGCAATTTTCTTATTGTCCTTATCTGCGTGCTGATAAATCGGTAGAAAACGCTCATCGGCATTAAAGCTGAAGTGCTCTTTGCGATTATTGGCAAAATAGCGCGTATCGTTACCATTGCTGACGATAAATAACTGCATAAAGCAGAGTAGAGTATTGGTATACCCGTTGCCAATATCGTTTTTATACTCAACAATTTGCTCCATCGCTCTGCGAGGACTGATCTGTAGCGACTTCAGCTCAATCTGTGCCAGTGGTAAGCCATTGAGCAATAGAATCACGTCATAGCGGTGATGACTGTTATCTGTGTTGATACGAAGCTGGCTAATTACTTCAAAGTCGTTTTTACACCAGTCTTTAAGATTAACCAGCATGTATTCCAACGGAGTGCCATCTTCACGGGTAAATTTCCCCTTTTCACGCAGCGCTTGAGCGGCCAAAAAGACGTCCGCTGTGGTGATCTCTTCACGGAGGCGGTTGAATTCTGCATCAGATAGGTTGACTCGGTTCAAAGCTTCGAACTTCTTACGGAAGTTCTGCTCCAAGCTAGCCTTGTCGCTAATGTCGCTACGGTAGGTGTATTTGAGGTCTTGTAGCTTGGCGATTAAACCTTGCTCAATTTGTTGTTCTTTAGTCATGGGTTACGCCTAATGATTTTGACACGTCGCTGGCATAGGGTGTCTCTAACAGGTGTCACGCTATTCATCCGTGAATTCAAGTATATCCGCCACTTCGCAAGCAAAGAGTTGGCAGAGCTTATCCAATGCCTCAATGTCTATCTTTTGAGCTGTTTCCCTGTACATTAGGGTCACTGTATTGCGGCTAAGCCCTGTTTCTCGTAAAACGTCGGAAATCTTCATTTTCCGCTCCCCCATCAGGCGGGCGAGATGGCAACGTATCATATCTGTGCTCGGGGTTGGCTCTGTTTAAACTGATCTTAACCTTTTAAACTGTAAAAATTCAATTTAATCTTGAATTTTTATTGGTTGGGATGATTTTTAGACAGGAGCCGGTAGGGGACGAACTTTCACATGTGAAAGTAGGGGGTCACAGTTTGAAACCGTAGTTTGAGCCATCTGGTAGGTCAACATGAAGACGGAGTTTTCCTCCGCCTGATTCAACAGTTTGTTTCAACCGCCGTAGGCTATCGACCGTACAACTGTCAATTTGGTAGCTTGCATCAGCACCTATACGCTTCAGTAGCTCGAGCAGACGAAGCTGAATCAACTGTTTCGAAGCTATCTCTTCGGCGGCGTAAACAACCTCTTGAGGTTGCTCTGCAATAATGTCTTCAAGTGTTCTACTCATCTTCTCTGCCTTTGAGGTTAAGCAGGAAAACTTTCACATGTGAAAGTTTTCCTGGCTCTGTTTGAGCTCAATTATATTGAAGTTCAAGATACACTCAGTCTAAGAGTTATCGCTTTTCACCATCAGAGCGCTCACGGTCTATCTTAGGCATTGGCGCATTCAAATGACTCTCTTTCAAGCCATGCTTATAAGCATTATACAGCCATACTACGAATTGTTGTTTTAAAAGTCGATTCTGCTCTTTAACCTCAGCAAGTTCGGTTTCTAAGTGGGATATTCGATCAACAGCAATTCTTAAGCTTGAAGGCTTGGGCTTTGGTTGAACCTCTCCCTTCAAGATATTTTTTTTAATTTTATACGCTTCGGCAATATCGTCATTACTGCTTAAAGACTGCCTTGTGGGCCGCTTTCCGACCAACGGCTCAGCTACTTCAATGATTGCAGCCCAAGTTAGTTTATAATCTTGCCAGCCATGGATTAGATTCACAATTGCCTTAATATCGGCCCGACTTAGATGCTTAGCCAAGTTTCCCCTCCAGCATTGACGTCAACTCCTCGAACATGGCAACTTCTGCACTATCTATCCCGTTCTTATCAATAAATCCTATTGCCTTCTTTTCAATGACTCGTCGTAATTGACTGAAATCGTTTCCTTTCAATTTGATTTGAGAGCCAATTTCAACTTTGGGATCCTCCAAAATATTAACAAGCTCTCGAAGACGATTAACTGTTTTATCATGATATTGATACCAACGATCAGAACCAAAATAATCGTCAGCCATCGCTTGCTTTGCCCGTAAAAGCAAATCTTCAGATTTTGATAACCGGTCTTTGATGCGTTGAAGATTTTCCTCGTTGCCTTTGATGCACACCTGCTCGGTGCAATTGACACAATCCCTAAATTTTTCACAAGGGCTCAAAGTATAATCATGCACACAGAAACCAAACTCCGTTACATGTACTGCTGCATGTTCTAATGTATTAAACACACCATTGCACATAGGCAAATTGCCATCAACTTTACCAAGAGGAGTATAAATATCTGTTGCCCCTCCCAACTGTTCTGCCATTGCAACCATCTCATATTCCGTCATATGGTTGTATGTACGATTTTGTCGCACATCCGCTCGTCCAGACCACTTTGCTATTTCAAGATTTGACAGACCGCCACGTTGTGCAATTGTATTTAACAAATGACGCACCTGATGTGATGTTATCTTTAAACGGTTTCCATCGATATCTCGATAATTGTGGCGATCAAAAATACTACTATGTGCTTTACCAAGTGACTCTCGTGGAGATAAATCATTATTGAAAAAATCTCCTGTTGGCCTATGTAATTCGGTTGGCAAAGCGCCTTTCGATTTATGTAAGGCATTTTTGCACATGGAGAACATCGCATTGCTAAATTTAATCCCTTTTGATTTATCGAACCAAGGAAAATCCTCTGGTAAACGATAAACAACATGCCTCCATAAGCTATCAAGTGTGTGAGCATAATTTTTGTCCGACAGTCCCCTCATATATAGAGATGAGCGGCTAGGGCTTAAGCCTAATGCGTTGCAAGCCTGGACTAGTGTCAATGGTGTTTTATCCGAGACATTAGGACAATTTTCATGGCGATAGAATTTTGTCGGATTTTCTTCAACCCATTTGGCAAACTTTCTTGCAGATTCGGACTGAACTTTTAGGCGTCTGATAGCCTCTCTTGCTATGGACTCCATGACAGATGGAATCCACTTGATGTCACCATCATAACCTTTCCCTGCAAAAAATCGCCAACCATATCGGCTTACACCTTTTCGATCAATTTCTGTTACTTCGCAATCAACTGGCAAAGACAAAACTTCAGAAATCCGCGATGGTGCACTCATCAACAGCGCAAAGACGCTAGAGGTGAAAATATCTCTGGGATCACTAGGATTGTTAGCAAATACCTCAGCTAATGCACTTAAAGCATCACTGCTCGGCAGTTTTTCCTCTCGAATTTTTTTTGCTTTGATACCTGTTCGATATGATGAACTAGGTCGCTTAATCGGGTTAACCCACCCACTAATTCCCTTAGGTATCAAACTATTCAATGAGAGAAACTTGGCCAGCCTTTCTAACTCTCGGCCACAATCATATGCAGCTCCAGTACTGTAATGACTTATCCCTAGCTGTGCTGCCTCATCCATTACAGTAGTGGATATATTGGATACATCAGCGTCCCCCGATACTTGAATTAATGCAGCCTCAACAGCTCTTAATGCTTTCAGTTCATTCTTTGCTTTAGTTGGATTATGACCTTGTTGGTATCGCAAATATGCTTTTGCAAAATGAATGTAACTTTCATTCATTGCCATTTCGGGAGAAAGCTTGCGACTAATGAAACCAAGCTTTGAAAAAACAGCAACTCCAGGCCAAACATTTTCTTGCCAAATGAGATCTTCACCAAATACGGTCAACTCATCTCGACATTGTGCAATAAACAACTCAAGATTCTTTTCCGCGACTAAGGCTGCTCTAGGGCTAAAGTGAAAAACCTTACCCATGAGAAATATCTCCATTCTGGATTAATTCTCGACGTCTTTCTGAGCAAAGTTGAATAACTTGGGCAACAGCAATAATACTCCGATCTAGCACGGCCGCTACTTCAATATCCCCTGTGAGTTCTTTTATGCGTTCTCTTTCGGACAGCAAACTTTGATACACTTCCTCATGAGGACCAGTCACCCAAGGTTGAAAGTGCATGCACGTATAACAGGGGATTGGGACATTGGCACCACAAAAACCATATTCACCACAATTGCCTACTCCCATCCCCTCATCAGTTCGTATACGACTGCTTTTGTCAGTGCCACGATCCGCATCTTGTTCGGAATCAATCAAAATACCAGCAAATGCTTGGGCGTAAGGTGCCAACTGAAAACCAACCGCATCATCCAGTCGTTCTACGTGCTCAGGAATATTCTTTACATATACCCCCGCGTTTTGAGTGTCTGAATGATCAAGTAATTCTGCAATCACTAACTCACCAAATCCCTCACGAGCAGCGCGCGTCCCAGTAGTATAACGAAAGCGTCTGCCAGTGATGTGTAGTAGCTCACCTGTACGTTCCGATCTTATATTAGCAACATCAACGACCAACTTTAGAGTATCGGTTATCAAAAAAGCCGGAATATGAAGTTTATCCGTGAGCAATAACTGTCGATAGTGAGAAAGAGACCTAACATCCTTAAGAACATCAAAATCGGGGAATAGCGGTACTTGTTGTTTATCATCCTCCAATAATTCAAAGCCAAGTTGTTTCTCAACCTGAGCTGTCGAATATCTAGCCAAGGAGGACATTATGAGCCACAGTTCTTTTGACATAGCAAATGCTTTAAAACTGGTACGAAATGCGCCACGATGTTTGGCTCGTGGTACATTCAGAATATAAAGAGGTTCCCTTTTGTTGTTTTTTCCAAGGAGTATATCCCCAACCCTGAGTTGTGATATCTGTATGGGGCGGCGCCCTGTATTACTAACACAGAGGGAAATAGCAAGCTCCATGAGCGAAATAACGCCTTTCTCATAAACATGAACCACCCCTTCATTAAAAGCTTGGAGCTCAAAATCAGATAACGGCCCTTGCTCCGGATCTTTACGCTTAACGGCATCCCCTTTACGATTTCCCTTAAGAGTCCAACTATCAAGTAACCGGATTACATCCTGGTCTATACCTTGGTATCCAAGCCGATACCAACGTCTAAAGAAGCCTCGTATAGTCGATAGATACCACTGGGTAGCAGAAGAAAGAGAATCGCGGTAATTGATCAAAATTACAGTTGATATATTGTTTGCTCCGGTGACTCGTAACATATGCTGTAATCGATCAGAAATACTGTTGACATGAGCAGGGGATAGATTTGTTGCGTAATATGCGAGAGTTTGAAGACAACCATGAAGTATATCCCCTGACAAATATCGGTGAATTGTTGTTAGATATACTGTGGTATTTTTATCCAGTTTCCAAACCTTGTCGTAAAGCCGAAAAGAATACCCCTCAGCTTTGGCTGAAACATACTCTTGATAGAATCTGGGCAAGGAATCATTCTTCATTTTGTATCCCTACTGGCATGCGGGTTCCACTTTTTTCCTGCATGAGTAATGCAGCCTCGTGCCCTTTTTGTTCAATGAAACGTTTATTATAGGTAGATGCAGTGCCTGAGCCTTGTTTCCAGCCCATTAAGAACGAGCGAAGTTGTTCTTGACGCGCTTCTCCAAGTGGCTCATCCATAGCATCCATTTTCTCGGAAAATTTACGATTCCAAGTATGACGCAACATGTGTCCAGTTACGGAATAAAGCTGAGGAGAGATAGCCCTAACAACCGACATAAGCTTATGATACCCTGACTTGGATACCGGCTGCCCAACAGTCGGGCCCTCCTTATGAGTGACAAATAAAAAATCGTTTTTCTTGGCGTTTCGAATTAATCGCCGATCATTGACAATATACTCGTGCAGTTCCTTAGCTAAATGGGAACTTAGAGGAATCAATCTCTCTAATGTCTTCACGTTCGGCTCCCTAGCTCTAGGGTCATCCTTTTCATCGGCTCGCCTAAAAATTCTGAGTCTGTTGGCTGCGAAGTTGATATCCGATATTCGAATATTCAATAATTCACCTCCACGAATGCCTAAGTGATACAAAAGCAGAACCATCAATCGATTACGGCGCTGTACGGACATGTCAAATGGATTTAAATTTGAGCCTAATCTAATGATTTCAAAAAGCGCATCAGTTTGATCATCACTAAGCGATTTATCCTGGCAATTATTACGTCCCTTTTTCACTGGGCGACGAGCCTTAATTCGCTCAACTATCGAATCAATTCTATCTGCATCTTCTTGATTCGGATTACTCAACAAATGTTTTGCTAGCCAGCTAAAATAGTTAGCAATTGAAGTAAGGCGGGCATACTGTGTGCTGTTACTAACAATACTGTGAAATAGTTTTGGTGTACCTATTTTAGATGAATCTCTTTTTGAAAGCTCGGTAACATTGCTACCAAACCTATGTTGAGTAAAGTCTCGTAAGGCATCCAATTCATACTCGAGTAAAAAACTTCTTGTTAGCAGTCGTTCCTCAAGATCAATACATCTACTATCTAGGAAACGAAGAAGCACAACCAAATGGCTAGCGATAGCCTCCATAGTGGAGAATGAGTCACTCTTGTTGCGAACTTGCGTAGTCAAAAAGAGGTTAGGGTAAAACTCAGGTAGCTTTAAGGTACTATTCATCACTAAACAGTAACGCTCTCCACTATCCATAACAAAAGCACTGGTGCTGTATTTTTTTGCCATCGGATGCCTCCATAATCTTTACACTTTATCAAGGTATGACATATCACAACAGCAGTAAGATAATTTTTGCTACTTTTCATTTTTCAGAAAAAGAAAAAGCCCTGAATAACAGGGCTTTAAATTGTATTTTTTACCGTTTTGGTCTCAGGTGTATTTCAGAACGGGATATCGTCGTCCCAGCCATCATCCAAATCTGGCGTGAAGTTTTGCTGTGGTTGTGGTGCTGGACGTTGTGCCGGCGCAGCTGGCGCTTGATAAGCAGGCGCTGGAGCGGCTTGTGGCTTAGGCGCATAACCACCTTGCTGTGGTTGAGCTTGTTGTTGTCCATATTGCTGCTGAGCAGGTGCTGGCGCAGCATATTGTTGCTGAGCTGGCGCTTGGTAAGCAGGTGCAGCTTGAGGCGCTGGCGCATATTGATTTTGCGCTGGTGCCGCTTGTTGCGGTGCAGATTGGTAACCTGCGTTTTGTGGCATGCCGCCGCCCATTGGCGCGCCTTGTGCTTGGCCACCTTGACCACGGCTACCTAGCATTTGCATGCTACCGCTTTGGTCGATAACCACTTCAGTGCTGTAACGGTCTTGACCGCTTTGGTCTTTCCACTTACGGGTTTGCAGTTTACCTTCGAGGTAAACCTGTGAACCTTTACGCAGGTATTCACCTGTAATTTCAGCTAATTTGCCGAACAGAACCACACGGTGCCATTCAGTACGCTCTTGCTGTTGACCTTGTTGGTCTTTCCACGATTCGCTGGTCGCAACTGTGATGTTAGCGACTGCATTACCGTTTGGCATATAACGCACTTCTGGATCTTGTCCCAAATTGCCAACCAAAATTACCTTGTTAACACCACGACTGGCCATTGAAATCTCCTGCGATTCTTTAAATAATCTATTAATTCAGTATGTTGTTTATCTGTGTCGCCATAGAGGAAAATCAGCTTCCCCAAATATCACACGGCAGACCCAGATATTATTGAGCAGAGCCTAACACAGCTCGTGCTTCTCTTAAATCGAAATGCTCGTCGACCTTAAGATAAGCAACTTTTTCATCAAGCACGACGATCGCTTCGACGACGCCCATGAGCTGTGATAACTGAGCCGCCATATCCCGCGCTTGCGCCTTGTCTTTGACTTCGGCTTCTAAGGTGTAACTCTTTAACAGCACAGGATTTTCCATGCCCAATGTCAGGAATAACCAAATAGACATTAAGATCACAGCAACAATAAACACCCCGACCGCACCCACTAATTGGAAGGCGCCACCGCCCAGCATACCACCACAAAAGGCCCCTAAAAACTGGCTAGTGGAATACACGCCCATGGCCGAGCCTTTTTCACCGACGGGGCAAAATTTGGCAATCAAACTGGGCAATGAGGCTTCTAAATAGTTAAAGCCAGTGAAAAACAGCACCACTGCAAAACTCAACACCCATAAGTTATTAGAGAATAAAGCCATCGCCAGCAGCGCCACTATCATGATCACTAAGGCGATTTGGAACATAGCTTTAGTATTCTTACGTTTAACCCCAATGATGATTAACGGCACCATCAGGAAAAACGCGCCCACAAAAGCCGGGAAATACAGCATCCAGTGTTTTTCTTTCACGAGCCCCGCATCCACCAGATCCAGCGGCAAGGCCACGAATACTGCGGTTAACACTAAATGCAGAATAAAAATCCCCGCATCGAGTCTAAACAACTGGGGATCGGTCAACATACGCTTGAGTCTGGCAGGCGTGGCTAACGTGTCGCCCTTAGGCGCGTGGGAAATCGGATTCGGTACTAAAAATTGCACGATCAACATGCCCGTCACAGCGAGAATCGCCGTGAGGAAGAACAGGCCTGATAAGCCCACATGTTGTGCCACAATCGGCCCGACCAGTAAGGACAGCGCAAAAGAGCCGCCGATACACATGCCGATAATCGCCATGACCTTAGTACGCTGTTCGTCGCGGGTTAAATCCGCCGCCAGCGCCAACACGGCAGCCGCAATCGCACCCATGCCCTGCACTGCTCGACCAAACACCACGCCGTAAATCGAATCAGCATTGGCGGCAATCAAGCTACCAATGGCAAACAGCACCAGACCGATAAGGATAATCGGCTTGCGACCGTATTTGTCAGATAAAATCCCCATGGGGATTTGCAGCACAGCTTGAGTCAGACCGTAGGCGCCGATAGCAATACCGACCCACAGCGGCGAGAAGCCTTCGAGGTGCTGACCATAAAGTGCAAAGACGGGCATGATCATAAACAAGCCCATCATGCGTAAACCAAATACACTGGCTAAAGAAAACGCGACTTTTTTCTCAGTACCCGAAAGTCCGTTGTTACCCATGATTTTGCCCTGGATTGAAGTCTTTTAAGGGGCGCATGTTATCACACCCAAAAGGATTTGCTCAAAAGGAAATAGTGGCCTAAACCACTGCCTGTACAGTTAACTTTTATCCCGATTATCACGGACCTATATTGACCGTGCTCGGGTTAACATGTTTATTTTTCTGCCCTATTTAACGCTCAGGCACAGGGAAACGAGTCTAACATAGTGTTCACATTTGTCCTGTGAGTCAGTACGCAACAACCGCATTAATCTTAGTTAATCCACTCGGTACATAACTGCCACTGTCAGCAAGGTGATTAAAAGCCAGTGCCAGCGCTAGGATTGGTGCCGATCACAGAATCAACTAAACTCAGCCGCGGAACTGTGCGATACTTATGCTCATTTTTTTAAGCATATGGCATTAGAGCGATAGATGGATAAGATTGAAATACGCGGCGCACGCACCCACAATCTCAAGAATATCAACCTGACTATCCCAAGGGATAAACTGATTGTCATCACGGGCTTATCGGGATCTGGCAAATCCTCCCTTGCTTTCGATACTTTATATGCCGAGGGCCAGCGACGTTACGTCGAGTCCTTGTCAGCCTATGCTCGCCAATTTTTGAGTTTGATGGAAAAGCCCGATGTGGACCATATCGAAGGCTTAAGCCCAGCGATATCCATAGAGCAAAAATCCACTTCCCATAACCCGCGTTCCACCGTGGGCACGATTACCGAAATTTACGATTACCTGCGCTTGATGTTTGCCCGTGTGGGTGAGCCGCGTTGTCCGACACACAATCAACCCTTAGCGGCGCAAACCGTCAGCCAAATGGTCGATAAAGTGTTAGAAATGCCCCAAGACAGCCGCTTGATGCTGCTCGCGCCTGTGGTCAACGCCCGTAAGGGTGAACACGTTAAATTGCTCGAAGGTCTATCGGCGCAGGGTTATATCCGTGCGCGTATCGACGGTGAAGTGTGTGATTTAACCGATCCGCCAACCTTAGATTTACACGTTAAGCACACGATTGAAGTGGTCGTCGACCGTTTTAAAGTGCGTGACGATATCAAGCAACGCTTAGCTGAATCCTTTGAAACCGCACTGGAACTCTCCGGCGGCATCGCGACCGTTGCCACCATGGATGACGACACAGGTACTGGTAAAGCAAAAGGCGAAGAACTGATCTTTTCGGCCAACTTCGCCTGTCCGCACTGCGGTTATTCGATGGCAGAATTAGAGCCAAGGATCTTCTCCTTTAACAATCCAGCCGGCGCGTGCCAAACCTGTGATGGTTTAGGAGTACAACAATTTTTCGATCCTGAGCGCGTGATCAGCAACACTGAGCTGTCACTGGCTGGCGGCGCGATTCGCGGCTGGGATAGACGCAACTTCTACTATTTCCAAATGCTCAGTTCACTCGCCGAACACTATAAGTTCGACGTCGAAGTGCCCTATGAGCAGCTCAGCGAAAAAGTTCGCAAAATCGTCCTGTACGGTTCAGGCAAAGATAGCATTGCCTTTAAGTACATCAACGATCGCGGCGATGTGGTGGTGCGTAATCATCCCTTCGAAGGCATTCTCAACAACATGGACAGGCGCTATCGCGAAACCGAAAGCAACTCGGTACGTGACGAATTAGCCAAGTTTATCAATACCCAAGCCTGCCAAAGCTGTGGTGGTTCGCGTCTGCGCGAAGAAGCTCGTAATGTGTTTTTAGGCGATATCAATCTGCCGCAACTCACCACTTGGTCGATTGGCGAAGCCTTAGACTACTTTGAGAAGGTCGAATTTAGTGGCCAAAAGGCGCAGATCGCCGAGAAGATTTTAAAGGAAATCCGCGATCGCTTAGGTTTCCTCGTCAACGTGGGCCTCAATTATTTGAGCCTATCGCGCTCGGCAGAAACCCTCTCGGGTGGTGAAGCCCAACGGATTCGACTTGCTAGCCAAATTGGCGCCGGACTTGTCGGCGTGATGTATGTGCTCGACGAACCTTCAATCGGCCTGCATCAAAGGGATAACGAACGTCTGCTGCAAACCCTGATCCACCTGCGGGATTTGGGCAACACAGTAATTGTGGTTGAGCACGATGAAGATGCGATCCGCATGGCGGATCACGTGATCGACATAGGCCCTGGCGCTGGCGTACACGGCGGCGAAGTGATTTGCGACGGCCCGATTGAGAAAATCATCGCCTGTGAAGAGTCAGTCACTGGCCAATATATTTCCGGTAAGCGCAGCATTCATATTGATACGCCGCGTATTCCGTTCGACAAAACTCAAGTGATTGAGTTATTTGGCGCACGCGGCAACAACCTGCGCAATGTGGATTTAACCATTCCCATTGGTTTATTCACTTGTGTGACGGGCGTGTCGGGTTCGGGTAAATCAACCTTAATCAACGATACCTTCTTCAAGATCGCCCATAGAATGCTCAACGGGGCGACTGTGGATGAGCCATCACCCTATGATCGTATCGAAGGGATGGAGCTGTGCGACAAAGTGGTCGATATAGACCAAAGCCCGATTGGCCGTACGCCACGCTCTAACCCTGCCACTTATACTGGCATCTTCACCCCAATTCGCGAGATTTTTGCCGGAACCCAAGAATCACGTACTCGCGGTTATCAAGTCGGCCGCTTCTCCTTTAACGTTAAAGGTGGCCGCTGTGAGGCTTGCCAAGGCGACGGCTTAATCAAGGTCGAAATGCACTTCCTCCCCGATGTGTATGTACCTTGTGATTCCTGTAAAGGTAAGCGCTACAACCGCGAAACCTTAGAAGTACGCTATAAAGGCAAGAATATTCACGAAGTACTGCAGATGACAGTGGAAGATGCGCGCACTTTCTTCGATGCCGTACCTGCCATTGCCCGTAAGCTGCAAACCTTGATGGATGTAGGTTTGTCCTATGTGCGCCTCGGCCAAAGTGCGACCACACTTTCGGGCGGCGAAGCTCAGAGGGTGAAACTCGCCAAAGAGCTGTCTAAGCGTGACACGGGCCAAACCTTGTATATCTTGGATGAACCGACCACGGGCTTACACTTTGCCGATATCCAATTGCTGCTCGATGTATTACATCGTCTTAAATCCCACGGCAACACCATTGTGGTGATTGAGCATAATCTGGACGTGATCAAAACGGCGGACTGGATTATCGACTTAGGCCCAGAAGGCGGCGGTGGTGGCGGTATGATTTTAGCCACAGGCACACCGGAAGAAGTCGCCGAGCATCCAACCTCCCACACGGCACGCTTCTTAAAGCCACTGCTAAAACGGGATATTGAAATGGCAAAGGCCAATAAAGCCAAGGCATAAGTTACGAGCCCTTGGTCTGAGTACAGTAGAAGCGCAGTCGCATAAGCACTGCGCTTCTTTTTTAGTTCAGCAATCCAATATGCTTATGCTATCGCATACATATAGATCACATTGAATTAGAATCGGATTTAGGCAAAGATGATATTCATCTTCTGGCGAAGGCTTCAGCGATAAGGAATGTCCATGCGTAATAGCACTCAGTCCCCAGTGACTCACCTTATGTTACCGAGGCAACATCAATCACTTTTAAATAAAAACCTAAGCGACATAAACCTTAGTGACATAAACCTAAGCCCATCGACTCAATTCAACCACAGTCGCATCGGTCAGCTACTCGCCAAGTTCACGTTCATGCACCTTATAAGAGATCAATTCCAAAGACTTGGCTTATTAGCACTGGCCTGCTTTGTTGCAACGACTCTCACTGGCTGCGCCAGTTCACCCGAAACCTGTGCGCGTACTGAACTTAAGCTCACTTGGGCCGAACCCTTAGAGTTACAAGCGATTGTCACAAGATTAAGCTCAGATGAATTTGAAGGCCGCAAAACCCAAACCCAAGGTGCAGAAAAAAGTCGTGACTATATAAAGCAGCAATTTCAGTGGCTAGGTTTACAGCCTTGGGGAGCAGACTTTATCGTGCCCTTTGAATATCAAACCTTCTTCACCCAAGAAAATGGCGCCAATGTGGTCGCCACCGCCATGGCGACAGAGCCGACGAATCGATGGCGTATTATCGTCGCCCACTATGATCACTTAGGCATGAGCGGCAGCAAGATTTACCACGGCGCCGATGATAACGCCTCCGGCGTCGCCGCTATGCTGGCGATTGCCAAACATTGGCAGCAGCAATTTGCTCTGCAACCCCATACCTTGCCTAAGGTGAATCTAATGTTTGTGGCAACCGATGCCGAGGAACCGGGGCTCTATGGCAGTATCGCCTTGGTCGAACAACTCAAAACCCGTCTGCCAGAGGCGACTTTTGAGCTGATGTTGAATTTAGATATGGTGAGTCACCCCGGCAGGCCCTATGCGATTTACCTTGAAGGCAGTCGAAACTTCACTCAGTTCTCTCAATTTAAACCTCTACTGAATCAACAGAACCGACTGTGCATTAGGCTCTCCCACCCCAAACCCGTTGGCCGTAGCATACAAAGTACCGATTGGCTGCGGGCATCGGATCACTATTCCTTCCACAAAGCTAATATCCCTTGGCTGTATTTTGGCGTGCCGACCCATCCCCAATATCACACCCCTGAAGATACCGTCGCGACAATCGACATCACTTTTCTTGCAGCAGTGACTGAGTCAGCATTTGAGTTACTTCAATTAAATGCCGAATATTTAAAGAATTAATGGGAAGTGGCGCGTTTCTTGCTCAGTTTTAGCGAAAAAAATGCAGAAAACAGGTTAAATAGCGTGACTCTGATTGGTAAAGTGGCGTCCATGCTGCTATAATCCGTCGTTCGCGGGAAATCGACACGGGGTTGATTTTCTGTCTGTGAAACTATTAGCGCCATTTCGCGCGCGCATCCACAAGGCTACAACCCAATGTCATCCGATGAAAGAACTTTCCGTGAACTCGGCTTATCCGAGAATTTGTTGCGTGCTCTTGACGAGCTAGGTTATGAAAAACCAACGCCAATCCAATCAGCCAGTATCGACCCACTTATGGCTGGCAAAGATATTTTAGGTCAAGCGCAAACAGGTACAGGTAAAACTGGCGCCTTCGCTTTACCACTATTAAACAAAGTTACCAGCCAAACTACACCGCAAATTTTAGTCTTAGCACCAACACGTGAATTAGCCGTGCAGGTTGCTGAAGCGTTCAGTAGCTATGCCAAATTTATGAAGAATTTCCACGTTCTTCCTATCTATGGCGGTCAAAGCATGCAACAACAGTTGAATGCCCTGAAACGCGGCCCACAAGTTATCGTGGGTACGCCTGGTCGTGTTATGGACCACATGCGTCGCGGTACTTTGAAACTCGACTCATTAAAAGCACTCGTGCTCGATGAAGCCGATGAAATGTTAAAAATGGGCTTCATCGATGATATCGAATGGATCCTTGAGCACACGCCAAGCGAGCGCCAACTGGCGTTATTCTCTGCCACTATGCCAGAGCAAATCAAGCGTGTTGCAAACCAACACTTACGCAGCCCAGTGCATGTTCGTATTGAATCAAGCCAAACAACGGTTGAGTCAATTGAGCAGCGTTTCGTGCAAGTATCACAGCACAACAAACTCGAAGCTTTAGTACGTGTATTAGAAGTTGAAAACACTGAAGGTGTAATCATATTCGTGCGTACTCGTAACTCATGTGTTGAGTTAGCCGAGAAGTTAGAAGCCCGCGGTTATGCTTCATCACCACTACATGGTGACATGAACCAGCAAGCCCGTGAGCGTGCAGTTGACCAACTGAAACGTGGCAAGTTAGACATACTGATCGCGACTGACGTTGCGGCCCGTGGTCTTGACGTTGAGCGTATCGGTCACGTTGTGAACTACGACATTCCGTATGATGCCGAAGCTTATGTACACCGTATTGGCCGTACTGGCCGTGCTGGCCGTACTGGTATGGCGATCCTGTTTGTGACAAGCCGTGAAATGCGCATGCTGCGCACGATCGAGCGTTCAACTAACAGCCGTATTTCTCCAATGAAAATCCCAAGCCCAGAGACTGTTGCAGAACGTCGTCTATCTCGCTTAGGTGAGCAATTGGCTGAGACGATCAACGGCGATTTAGATTTCATGAAAGAAGCGGTTGCTCAACTATGCCAACAGTTAGAAGTCGATACCGATCTTCTCGCCGCAGCCTTGTTGCATCAAGTACAACAAGAACGCCCGCTTCAATTGCCAGCAATTCAAGAACGTGCCCGTGATGAGCGCAGTGAACGTACTGATCGCGGCAGCGAGCGTAGCGACCGTGGTGGTGAGCGTGGTGAACGCAGAAGTCGCGAACCGCGTCCAATGCCAGCCAGCTTAGGTACAGCTGAAGCGTTGAAAGACAACCCAGATTTGAAAATGTGCCGTTACGTCATCGACGTAGGTCGTGAGAATGGTGTAGGTGTGGGTAACATCGTTGGTGCTATCGCGAACGAAGCTAACATCGACAGCCGTTACATTGGCGCAATCCAACTTTACGATGCAGTGACCACTGTTGACCTGCCAGACGGCATGCCAAAAGACGTGTTACAGCACCTACGTAAAGTACGTGTTTGTGGCAAGCCATTGAACATCCGTGAAGCTGGCGATCAAGTATTTGTTGATTCAGGCCGTAGCGCGCGTTCAGACCGCCCTGCTGGTGACCGTAAACCACGTGGTGACCGCCCAGCGGGTGATCGTAAGCCTCGCGCAGCATCTACGGGTGACAAGCCATTTGCTGACCGCAAACCTCGTGCAGACAAACCTGCCGGTGAGCGTAAGCCACGTAAACCACGTGAAGACTAATCTAGCTTAAGCTAGAGACTAAAAAAGGAGCCTAGGCTCCTTTTTTGTTGGCTTAACATCGCACTAGCTCAAAGCACACTGGCCAGTTGATATTTCAAGCTGATATAGTCAGTGCAAGAACGCCTAGCTTAAGGATATAAAATGGATTTTTTAGCACTGATCACTTCCCCATTTACCTCGGCACTGCCTGAACTCGCTAAGTCATGCCACAAAGATAAAACGTTATTAATCATGGTACTTGTCGGTTGCACTCTGTTTGCGGGCTTTATTGGAATGTTAGTCGCAATGGCAAATTAACTTGCAGTTAAGCCAACATGTTTATTAGTGTCGACTTAGTCTTTAGCAACGCATCTAGTGTATTTCGATGAAAAAAGCCTTTAACGCCGGCCTGTTATCCGCCTTTGTCGCCCCCGGCAGCGGCCATTTTTACCTAAAACATAAACGCTCGGCACTGGTATTTTTTAGCTTAGCGGTCGTGAGTCTTGTGCTGTTGCTATCGCAAATCTATCAAGTGGCGCAAGTCATCGCCTTAGATATTCAAAACGGCATCTTACCGCTAGATATCGGCGTAATTTCTGCCGAAATCACCCAACAAACCCAGACCACAATTGCCAATGCCAATGAACTGCTCTACGGCTTTATCCTCTGCTGGTTAGTGGCATTACTCGACAGTATTCGGCTTGGGCTTAAGCAAGATAAGCTGGATACACAAAGTAACCGCTAAATACCTTCTGACTCTTAGCGAGGCCGTAGCGACAAAAGCGATTTTGATATTGACCTAACATTTTTAATCAATTGAAAAATTGGATATTAACCTTTAGCTACCATGAAAATAACACCATAAACAGTCAAGATGGATGACGATATGTTAACTGAGCAACAACACAATTTTATCCTAAGTGAAGTGTCACAACCCGTGATTACCATTGCCCGTGAAGTTAATTTTGCCGAGCGCTATGCCTCCATGTTAGCGCGCTTTCCTAAACTCCCTGGCGATTTTAATCCTAAGGTGCCGACGGAGCGTCAACAAATATTGGTTGCCCAGTTCCCATACCCGATCCGCTTTTACACAAGTGAGGGGGGATATTACATGCTAAATGCGAAAAAATTCGCCTACCCGCATATGACACTTATGATGGAGATGCGGCAGTGGGTTACCTTCCGTTTTAACCTATGGCGTGAAGATATGCGCATCGGTGGCGGCTCTTACCAAAAGATTGCCGTGGCAGAGCGGTTAGCACGAGGTGCAGAGATTGACTGGGATAACGACTGGCGTACACAACGCCAGCCATGGTGCTATAACGAAGATCAATTACAGACGGTGCTAACCGAAAGTTTTGCACTATTTGATGACCTTTGTAAGCAATTACCTAAGTAGTCACAGGAGTTAATTGAGATATATGCGGCTAAACAGGTTAACCGCATAGGAATAAATTATTTAGGCCATGCTTTAATCAGGCTGTGGTAGCAAGAGACCAGTAAATCAGCCGCTTGGGCATAATCGGGAATAATTTCAGGGCAATATAATGCGCAGCGGCTACCCGCATTACGCGCGGTTTGCAGATCGAATAGATAATCGCCCACATACAGGATATCTGCGGGCGCGAGTTGCCACTGCTGGCAAATAAGGTGAATGCCTTCGGGATGCGGCTTAGGCTGCACGTCGTAGCGCGTTAACACCAATTCGATATCTATGCCGAGCTTATCGATAGTGATTTGCGCCGCTTCTGGCATATTGCGGGTCAAAATAGCCAAGGGCAGCGACTTAGCCCTTAGGCATTCGATAAGCTCGCGCGCGCCATCGATCCAACTGGCATTGAGTGAGCTTTGTCTCTCGTACTCATGGACGATTTCCAGCGCCTGAGCCTGCTCTTCACCCGCGCTCAGACTATCGACATGGGCCAAGATATCCGTACCAGAATGAATCCCCAACTCCCGCCGTAGCCCAGAAAAATCCGGATTAGAATGCGCTAAGGTGCCGTCGAGATCGAAGATGACCCCACGGATATCCTTAAGTTTTAAATCGCTAAGTCTGGTGATCACTGGCTTTTCCCATTAGGTGAAAATGTACGCCTTAGACAATCTGCAAACGCTTCGCCTGACGATTGCGATACAGTGGCAGTAATTGTACCACCATCACAGACACAATAATGACGCCAATCCCCAGCAGAGATAATCCATCTAATTCATCTGCATGGAAGACTTCTGGCCACCAGCCAATGCTCACCACCAAAGCAGTGGCACTAAAGCTAAATACTGGCGTTAGGGCCAACATGGCACTCACCTGTGCCGTCGGCCAGTACTTCATCGACTGCCCAAAACAGCCATAGGCGATCAAGGTATTGGCGGCGCAAAACAGCGCAATCTGCCACTCGAAGCTGTCCATACTGGCAAACTGACTAAAGTCGCTAAAGGGAGCCATTACGAAAATACCTAAGCCATAGATCACTAAAAGCACGTTCGCGGGCGATAAACGATTCAATAAGGATTTTTGCAACAAGGCATAGCTAGTCCACGACAACGCCGAGAACTGAATGATCATCACCCCAATCCAAACCTGATGATTATTGGCGCCAGATAAATCCAAATACGGATGGAAAAACATCAACATGCCTAAGGCCAGTGTCGCAAAACAGCTGAGTTGCACCGCATTCAGCCGTTCCTTAAAAAACAGCACGCCACCGAAGGCAAGGAAAAAGGGCGAAGTCTGGAAATTCAGCTGGGCAGCACCCGGCGCGAGATAATCGAGTGAGTAAACAAAAGACACATAATTGAGCATCAAAAACACGCCCGCAAGCACTAATCTTAACCAGACTTTAGCATCGAGCGCCGCAAATTGCTTAAGGCTGCCCGCGCTCCATTGGATTAGTATGCTGACCACAAGCGCAACCAAAAAACGAAACCAAGTCAAAGTGACAGGATCGATAAAAGCCCCCGAAAGCTTCAAGGCTATGGGTAACATACCCCAAAATACAATCGCAACAGAAATGAAGAGGAGCCCGAGTTGAGCATGATTATTTGCCGAAGGGGCGTTATGGCTAAGGTTCACGGAGATATCCAGTAGAGACCGCAAAATGGAGCGTCATTCTGGCACTGAGTCAGCGCAATATCTAGCGGCACATCATGGAAACATTCGCGTTAGATTGGATACTTTAGCTGACGCTGATGTGGAGCAAGTTTCAGCATCTTACAATAATTGGAATATTGGCCGCACTCTTGACCCAGCGGCAGCTGATTTACTAGGAAAGCCAACATTGGCATTTCCCGCGATGGCAATAACCGAGTATATTTGGCCGATTAAATGGCTTCTTCACACACTCTCTAGGCCACTTCTTTTTAAGCGAACGCTTTAAATAGGAAAGTTAATGTTATCTACCGCCACGATCGAACAAGTTAAAACGCATATTCATGCCGCAGCCAAAGAATTAGCCGCGCGCCGCGCAGCAGGCACCAGCGGCGATTTACTGCTCCCAGAGCTGAGGCCAACCAGCTTCGAACAGGCCTTCGCCATTCAGCAAACCGTGGCTGCCATCTATAAGGCTAACAATAATCCTATCGCGGCGTGGAAATGCCTATTACCCTCGGCGGAAAAAACCGTCGTAGCGCCTATTTATCAAGCTGATGTGTATCAACAATCTGCCACTTGTCCACTCTATCCGTCGACTAAAGGCCTGGCCCGCGTCGAACCTGAACTCGCCTTCGAGATTGCTCGCGATTTACCACCAAGAGCCACACCTTACACAGAGGCTGAAATCGACGCGGCCTTAGGCCACACACGCTTAGCCTTGGAATTGATCAAAAGCCGATACCACACACCCAGTGAAGCAACGCATTTTGATGCCCTCGCCGATGGCTTAGTCAATCAAGGATTGTGGTTAGGCCCAGTACTTAATCCGCAAAAAGATTTAGAAACCAGCCATTTCGAACTCAGCGTTAATATTGCCAATGGCGAGCAGCTGCAAAATGAAACGCTGCAAAAATTCGCCATTCATCCCAATGGTTTCCCTAAGGCGGGACTCTACTGGTTAGTTAACTTTTTATCCGCCCAAGGCATTGGCCTAACTCAAGGGCAATATGTGATCACAGGTTCCTACGCTGGCGTCCTCGACCTGCCATTGGCGCAGGTTTGTGACTTTGAATACGGCGCGCTCGGGCAATTTACCGTGACTTTCACAGCTAAGTAATTGCGGCGAGTAAAAGCACTTGCGGCTATTCGAACTCATAACGGCTAGTAAAGCGACAAAACACTGATAAATAAGCGAACTCGGTTTCAACTGGGCTCGTTTATTTTTAATCTCAGCTCTCAATTATCAATTCCCAGTTATCAGCATTCCCCCAGCATTATTAACAAAAGCCAAACCGACTTGTCCCATAATGCACATCTATGTATCATCTAACTTCATCAATAATAAGGATATATAGAATGTCGCACGGAAAAATGCTGCCAATAGCCTGTCTTCTTGCCCTCACTTTAGGCACATCTCTTAGCGTGTACGCCTCAGAAAATAGCTTTGCCAAAGCCTATAGTGACTATCAAGCCGCCGTAGAAAAAGGCGATGCTGCTAAGATTGAAGCGAGCGCAAAAGCCGCTTATCAACTCGGTGAAGCTCAATATGCCAAAGACAGTGTCGACTTAGCTAACCTCGCCTTGAATTGGGCCAGCGCGATAGAGAAGCAAGTTGCACCCTACCCATTTACAGAAAAGAATCTACCCAAAACGGCTAAGGCGAATGAGTTGTATCAGCTCGCTCTGGCTAACTATAAAGTTCATTATGGCAAACAAGCGCTTGAGCTTATCGATCCCTTACTGGGCGCTGCGCAAACCGCCGTCGAAGCCAAAGATGCGAAAGAGGATTTTCTTACTGCTATCGCAATTGCGGAAAAATCCGATAAAAAGAAGCTGATCGCCGATGTAAAAATGGCAGCCTTTAACCGCTTATCCAATACAGAGTTATACACCAAAAGCGTAAGACGCTATGCCTTCGATGCCTATGATATTTATAAAGAAATTCTTCCCCAAAATGCATTGGATAGAGTCAAGGCAACCTATGTGGTGGGTGCCGTTGAATATGCCGAAAAGCATGATGACAAAGCGATTCCATTGCTTTTAGAAGTCGTTAAACAATTCGACGCACTCAATTTTAGTCATCCCTATGCCTTGAGTGCCCATGCGTATTTAGTCGAACTGTATGAGCGCCAAGGAAAGCGTGACGAATCCACCGCTCACTGTATTGCTATCGGCAAAATGCGTCCTTGGGCCGACGCACAGGAACAACAACCTATTTTCCGTACCGTCCCAGACTATCCAATGTCCTATGCGCAGCGAGGTAAAAGTGGCTGGGTTCAGCTTAAATTTACTGTTGATGAGCATGGCTTCGTCAAAAATCCTGAAATTTTAGCTTCTAAGGGTGGTGCTCTCTTCGAGAAAGAAACACTAAAAATGATAGATAAATGGCGTTACGCACCTAAGTTTGAAAATGGTAAAGCCGTTGAGGCACAAACCACTGTGCAACTGGATTACACAATCAGTCGATAACTCATTACTTCAGCCCGCTATTTCACCTCATAACCTAGCCCATCGCTCACACTCGATGGGCTTTTTTCATCCTGCGTTGCAAGCTGCCCCTGACTTAAACTCTGCATGAGTTGGTTTAGACAGGTTTGGCAAATACACGCATCGGCAGACGGTAAAATGGGGCTGATTGCCCCTTGCAGCGAATCTGATGCTTGCGCTTGCAAGGCGGCCAAAGGTGGGAACACCTGCTGCGCACACCAACAATCCTCAATACCCTTACCAACAATCACCGCACATTGATTCGCGCCTTTGCACAAAGGGCAAATTTGCGCAGTTTCTAACTTAGGTTGTTCCGATGGCTGAGACACGGTAATCCTTATAGCAAGATAAGTTGTTATAGCGCGGAGATCATAATGGTTTTTCCATAAGCGCGGGATAGATTATTCAATGAAGCAAGGTGCTCATGTCAATTCAGCGTGCAAATTAACACCTCAGTGTTTCTTATCCTTCAATTGGTTATATTCATCAAGTTATCTAACTTAAATTATATTTGGGTGTATTCATTTAGCTCAGAGAGCCGCATTCCTGCGTTATAGCAAATGCGTTCGCAGATCCATACATGATGGGTGCGATTTGTGTTGATACTAATGCTGACTGAATAAGCCTTATATGGCCTTAATAAAATGAGTGGAATGAAGCGTCAATAGATATAACTGTTGGCTAAGGAGCGGGCTTTAGCACGTCCCTGTGATCGGAGCGAAAGGTTTGAACCTTTTGTTGAACAAAGCCACTTTACGAAGATTGCCTTAGCTAGTTTCTTCGGTAGTGGAGAATTTGGCTAGATAGTATTTTGTCAGCACCTCTTTGGACGCTCGAGCATAAAGCTCGCCAAAACATGAAGATAGGGACTCTCTTTCGCATGAAAATATTGGTGAGAGTTGGCCAATTCTTCCTCGTGAAATATGAAAAAGTTGAACGGTTTTACTATCAGTTATCAAGAAAAAATCGCATTGAGTCCAGAGGCAATAGCTTTTGGCTTGGTTGTGTGCATTTAGGAGTTCTTGTTGTTTAAGTAGACGCCCTTCTTTTTTTGCCTCAACCGTTAGCAATGGTTGATTTTTCAATGACTCCTCACTGTTGTTAAATAGAGCAAAATCTATGACAAGGGTTGTATTTCGTGAACCATGGGCAGCGGGAACGGGCATGCCATCGAATCTATCATTCTCCGAATAACCAAGGCGAATTAGCAATGGAATGATGAACTTTGTTTCAACTTCTTTTTCTGTTCGGAGATCTAGTTCTGAAATTTTATCGAACCAGCCATCAGCATTCCATGTTGATAATACTGATGGTACTTGTTGCTCTGGAAGTACATTACAGGATAAATATATCCAGTCCTGCAGTGATATTTCCCAGCGTTCTCCAAACCTAACAATTGGAGGGTTGATTGATAGGCCTTCATAAGTTAACAATTCTGTAATTTTTGCAGTATTAGTGTCTGATCTTTTTTCGTAGCCAAACTTAGTCAGTAAGGTACGTAATTTTAGACGCTTTGATCCTGTAGATGATTTCTCTACATCGAATTTAATTGCACTAGCGATACTTTCATCTGATTGTCTTAAGGGCATACGCAGTCTCAATAAAGGTTACATCTAACAGGGTAATACTCGCACTTCTAATAAAATGAAAACTGTATAGAGTTGGAGATGGGAATGATATGAATAATTCAATTGTGCCAATAAGTTAGCATCGAACTCGGTGTGCTATCAATATTTTTTATTCAAACAGAAAAATGGGACACGCACAACTCTTTCCAGATTAACAGCCAACACCGAGACTACAGAAGTTCATCATCCCCTCGGAGTTGCCGCAGGGCATTTGTGTTCGTTGCGTGATCGA